>JAEZWL010000030.1 GCA_023420245.1 Bacillota bacterium
TTTTCTTCCGCCAGCTTATCGTTTGCTTCCAGCAGTTCTTTCATAATAATAACTTCCATAAAATCACCTTTCAAACGTTAATTATATAGGATTCATCCGGGTGGAAAAAGCCATCCGGCTATTCTCCGTCAAAGGAGCGAATATAAAATTCCCGACCGGTATCCCGCAGCAGAACGGCGTCGCCGCCGCACTCGGGGCAGATAAAATCCTTCCCGTGAGGAAATTCTGTGCCGCATTGCTTGCATTTCAGCATTGCCGGACGATTTTCAAAATGCAAAATTGCATTTTTACACACGCTGTTTTCGGCGACCACTTCAAAATACATCTGGACCGATTCTCCGATAATGGAGGAAAGCTCGCCGATTACCAAATGGATCTGTGTTATTTCCTTTAAATTCCGCTTTTTGGCTTCTTCGTCCATTACCCGCACAATATCCAGAACAACAGGCAGCTCATGCATGGTTTATTCCCCCGTATACATTTGTGCTTGTGCGCGGGAGCAGGGCTTGTCCGGCAGAAGCTTCACAAACAGATTCATATCGCTTAACCTTACCTATTGTACTATATCCGATATAGAAAAGCAAATAACAGTCTTCCGTTGAGGGGCTCGATAAATAGTCGTTTATCCTGTCATTTATACTATATCATAATTATTATTTTATCCATTTGCACATTTATCGCAGATATGCTTTCTCTGAAAGTAACCGTAATAAATCCTTGCATTCCTACGAATAATAAGCGGGTCTAAAAGTATACCGCATACAATTCAGAATGTGAGGGTAAGTTATGAAGCTAAAGGAGAAGGTCTGTGTTATCACTGGAGCAAGCTCCGGAATGGGTCGCGCCATTGCGGAGCTGTTTGCGTCGGAGGGCGCCGTTGTTGTTGCCGCCGCCCGACGTCAGCAGAGGCTGGAGGAGCTGGCGGCGGGTAGGAGTCATATTAAGCCCATGGTTGTGGATGTATCAAAGGAAGAACAGGTGATCGCCATGGTGAAAAATACAGTGAAGGAATACGGGCGTCTTGACGTTTTGGTCAACAACGCCGGAATCATGGACGATTTCGTTCCGCTTGCGGAGCTTTCCGACGAGCTTTGGCAGAATCTACTTCACATCAATGTGGATGCGCCGATGTATGCAATGCGTGAGGCGCTTCCCACCATGATTAATCAGGGCGGAGGCGTCATCATAAACATTACTTCCATAGGAGGGCTGCAGGGTTCAAGGGCGGGGGCGGCATATACAACGTCGAAGCATGCGCTGAACGGACTGACGAAAAACGTTGCGTTTCAATATGGTCCTCAAAAGATACGCTGCAATGCCATTTGCCCCGGAGGCGTTAATACGGAAATTTTAACGGACATGAGTAAGGTGAATCAGTTTGGGATGGGTCGCGCTACCGCCGGAATGGGCGCGAATATCCGCATGGGAGAAAGTGAAGAAATCGCCTCCGCGGCTCTTTTCCTGGCGAGCGATGATTCCAGCTTAATCAACGGCGCTTTACTGGTTGCGGACGGAGGCTTTACGGCCTATTGATTTCGGCGGAATTTCTTCAGGAGAGTCAAATCGGCGTATTGCCCGTGTCAGTTTAAGGGCTGTGACAGCATAAGTGGGGCTGATACGGTTAAAACGCTCCTCCTTATGTTCGATCGCGCTTCAACATTAGCCTTAAGCCAAAATAGATAATGATTGCGCCGACACAGATATTAAGAAGCCTCATGATATCTTCGGTTAAAAAATTGCGGATTAAAGTGCCTAAAACGGCGACAAATGTGAGAAAGGCAACGGTAGACAAGACACAGCCGAAGCCGAACCAGTATAATTGCCTTTTGTTATAATTGTTCTCAATTACTTGTGTTGAGAAAACGCCGCTCCAAAAGATAATGGTTAGCGGATTGGAAGCGGTTAACAAAAGCCCTTGAACAAAAATACTCTGTTCGTTTATTTGAGGAAATAGCGGAATGCTCGGCAGCAACGAAAGGTTAAATGCACCCAGTATCATATTGCCGCCAAATAGGATTAAGACCAAAGCCCCAAATATTTGAATGCCTTTTCTAATACTTTCTTTATCCAGAATTGCGCCTACACCGAAGCCGGACAATGTTATATAGAATAAGTCAATCAGAGTTATCGATAAAACAAGAGAAAATCCAACGGTAAATCCATGTGCTGAAGACGTGTTAAACACGAGCAGGCACATAGGTCCAACGGCTAATTGCAGCAGCATTCCAAATTTAAATCCCTTAAATACCATATCAAACCTCTAACCAATAATTTGAATCAAGTATATCACTAAAATCGAAAAAGCAAAAGACAAAAAAACCAAGAAAACTGGCGGCAGAGAGCAAAGACTGGGTGGGTTTGGAGTTAATTGCCTATATGTACTACTTTTAAATGAAAAAGAAGCGGTGGTAACGCATAACGATACTACCGCTTCTTTTTGTTAAGTATGGGTTTCTATAATTTGCCGGGAAACAGCAGTCATTTATTGTTACACATACTCTCCAATGTCTTCTGTACATGTTCCCCCATGATGTTCTTTGCTTGTTTAACGTCCCGTACTTCTATTGCTTCCAGCAGCTTTCCATGATAATAGATGCCAATATCGCTTCCGAGATGCTCTACGATCTGTTCCATAGCAGTGGACAATATTTCTCTTAAAATATTGTGGGTGGCAATAATCAGCTGGTTCTTGGTCATTTCAGCAATCTTAAAATGAAAATCCAAATCAAGCTTGGCAAATTGCTGCCGGTCTTTTTCTATCTCGATTTCCCGCATCTCATTGTAGAGTGCTCTCAGCTGTGCAATTTCCTCCGGTGTCGCCTTTTCAGCGGCAAAGCCCGCGGTTTCAACTTCTACCATCTGGCGAAATTCAAGTACCTCCCGGATGTCATTATTGCCTAAATAGGCAATTGGGATAATACCATTCATGATGGGGAAAAGGCGTGCTTCTTTAATATAGGAACCCTCGCCGGAACGGGTATCAACCAATTCGAGCACGGACAATTTCTGCATTGCCTGCCGCACCGTAATTCTGCTCACCCCAAAGCTGGCCGCCAAATCATTTTCAGAGGGCAGCTTCTGCCCGGGCTTCCAGGCACCCTGCAAAATCTGCTGTTTCATTTGCTCAAACACCTGATCGCTTATCTTCTGGTAGACAATCGGTTTAATTTTCATTGTTATACCCTCCTGCGTATCTGCTAATAGTGCATTATATATATGATAATACTGCTTGTTTCGATATATTGCAACAGGCTGTTTCATAACAACGCAACCGAATGTCAATATCGAGTTAGGTCAAAAACTTTGTATTGCAGCTTAGGGGTCTACAACAACCACCTTAATCAACTCTCCTGGGTTATGCGCCAGTTTATAGAAATAATCCGGAGCCTCCGCCCGCGTAATTTCTTCGCTAACAAGCGGGGCAACATTGAGTTTTCCCTCATTGAGCAATCCGACGACTGTTTTGAATTCTTCGTAACCGTAAAGGAAGGAACCGTGAACAGACAGTTCGCGTGTAACGATCTCCTGCATGTTGATTTCCACCATCGGTTTGTTATTGCCGATCCAGACGGCCGTTCCGCCAAAAGCCAGCGCTGACATTGCCTGTTGTACGGTCGGAGTCGCGCCCACCGCTTCAATCGCCACATCAACACCCTTCCCGTCGGTGTTCGCCAAAATGACTTCTTTAAAATCCTGCTTGCTTGGGTTGATAAGCACGTCTGCTCCCATGCTGCGGGCGACCTCTAAACGGGAATCGCTCAGATCGGAAACGAAGATTTTACGGGGATTCTTCATTTTTACACATGCCAGGGCCAAAAGGCCGATTGTTCCGGTACCGACCAGAAGAACGTTTTTTCCGCTCAGATCTCCGGCATGTCCCACTCCGCGGTAAGATACAGCCAGAGGCTCCATTAAGCTGCCGATTGCATAAGGAACATTGTCCTTGACTGTAAAGCAGCATTTTTCAGGAACACAGATATATTCGGCAAATGCACCGTCCACATCCAGAACACCAAATGCACGTTTATTCAGACACAGATGAACATCACCTTTTTTGCACATTTCGCATTCTCCGCAAAAATCAACCGGATAAACCGCTACCTTATCGCCAATTTTACGATTGGATACACCTGTACCCAGCTCTACGACCTCGCCCGCGAACTCATGACCCATCATCATGGGCTCAAGCCGCCGCCCGGTCAAGCCCAGATAGCCATGTACGTCGCTGCCGCAGATACCACAGGCTTTGACTCTCAGCTTGACTTCGCCCTGTTTTGGGGAAACATCAGGAACGTCCTGATAATTCATTTTATTTGGTCCCTCGTATACAATACCTTTCATGAAATTATCCTTTCGTTTTTAAAGGTTCGGGAGACGCCATGGAAATAGCTGCCATTTCGTCTCGCCTTCCTTAGTCTTTGAAATGAATAATACTACTGATAAACCGTGATGAGAACTAAAATTCCATTAAGAGATGCTTGATTGTCACAGCCGATGCTTCACACCACCTTCCCAGGGAAGTACCCTGTTGAACAGACTGCCTGACAACCTGTATTACTGCCTGTTATCAATATTATAATTATAATTTATTTAAAAGTCAACGCTAATTTTAATTTTTTGTTTAATATACACAACGTTCTCTCGTATCTGCTGCCTTTTGTTACAATCTCACTTTTCCTCTCTTTATTATCTTGCGGATAAAACCGCATCGATTTTAGGACGTACGCAGTTAAATATCGTTCATTCTTAAAAAATCTGCTGTGCCTCAAAGCGTGTAACTGTAGCTGTCTGCTTTCGACACGGGTTTCATGCAAGGAACTTTTTTCCCGCCAGGTTGGGAAGCTATGCCAAAGCTCCGAAGGGCTCGTTTGGTGGAACCAAATATTGTGGCAACCGGCGGTGCAGGTCTGGGAATCCGAAGGAATTCTTTAACGCCGGCTGCATAGATACGGATCAGCGGTATAATATCTATGGAGGCTGTTCCCTCAATGAATTGGGACAAAATGGCTGTGCATGTGTCAGATTTATCTGCAAAACTGAAAGAAGGCTGTTAGGCTGCAAATGACCTCATAAAATGTGATAATTTTCGGTTCTACCCTTGGATTAGCTAAATCCACTGAATATTTTCCAAAATATCTTGACATTTAGAAATGATATTGTATAATGTCAACAGTAACCTGTTATACAGGTAGTTATCTTATAAGCAGCATAGTTAGACACAAACCATTAGAAAGTGTGGTGATTGAGCGCATTAAACATACCAGCCTGAGCGGTCAGGCGTTGGAACAGATGAAGCTGAGAATACGTTCACACGAATGGCTGTCGGAGGGTGACTTGAGCGCGATGTTTGAGGTTTCACGGGTGAAAATGAAAAAATTCTGTAAAGAGCGAAATAATAAAGCCTTAAATGAGAATACTTTGATTTGGGGTTAATGCGCCGCCTTGGCGCTTAACGATATTATGGAGAAATTGAAAAGGGGATGTATTATGAAAAAGAAACTGGCACTTATTCTTGCTGCGACCATTGCGCTTTCCGCTGCAGCGGGATGTTCTAACAAAGCGCCATCGTCGTCAAGTGAGGCGGCTCCCGCAGCGTCAAGCAAAGCGGCTAACACTGGTACGGGGACATCAGGCGATCCTGTCAAGTTCCTTGTTTATGCGTGCGTATCGGGCGGCACCTCCGAGTCGGGTCGTCAATGTACACTTGCAGCTGAAACAGCGCAATGGTACATAAACGAAAAACTCGGCGGTTTCCCATCCTTGGGTGGACGTCCCATCAAAATTGAGGTCCTCGATTCTACATCCGATGCGGCTACGGCGACTTTGCCGCTTGAACGTGCACTTTCCAAAGGCGGCTACACGAGCGTTATTGGCAACTCCAACTCATCCATCGCACTGACCATGCTCCCGATACTTGAAAAATACAAGGTGCCCACAGTAACGGGTGCGGCGGCGAACAAAGCTGTTTCCGATCAGGGATGCTCTTTCGTGTTCCAACCGGCGGCTACATCAAGCTCGTTCATTCCTACACAGCTTGATTTCCTCGCTGAATACGCGAAAAACATCGGCAAAGACGTGAAAGATCTGAAGCTCGGTCTGCTCTATTCCAATGATGCCTGGGGCACAGACCAGTCCAACAATACACGCAAACAGGTTTCGCAGCGCGGACTGAAACTCACTTCTGACGAAGGCTATGAGGGCAGCTCGTTTACAGACGCAACTCCGCTGATCACCAAGATCCGGAACGCGGGCGTTGACGTTATCCTTCCGAGCGCATACCCGAACGACCTCAAGCTGATCTTTACAGCGATGAATACGCTGAACTACCATCCGCTCGTAGTCGGCGGCGGTGCGGCTATGACCTGGCCGTCACTCTACAAGGATCTCGGCGATAAAGTAAACGGACTTACTTCTGTTGACTCCTGGTGCTGGGACCAGAAGGGTGCAAAGGAAAACAAGGGCTGGATGGAAATGAATGCCCACTATGAAGAGAAAAACCATGAATTCCTCGCGGGTCAGGGCGGACCGACTCTCTTCTCGATTATGCTTGCTTACGAAGCAGTTGAAAACGCGAAATCCGATGAACCGCTCAAGGTTCGCGACGAGCTTCGCAAGCTGAACAAAAGCAACAGCAAATGGTTTGGCGTTATCAACGGCGACGGCGATTTCGATGACACAACAGGACTTAACACCAATTCTCGCGCTATCATCCTGCAATGGCAGAACGGCAAACCTACAAGCGTATATCCTGCGGAATATGCTACAGGCGTATTGCTTGACCCGAACACAATGAAGCCTTTCGCAAAAAAATAAAAAAATAGAAATTAAGCGTTTACGGATGTGCGGCGCGCGCCCCGCACCGCACATCCGTCCATATTTTTCATTAATGCATCGTATGCTTCGGAAATCACCCCCGGAAAGAGGAGAATGATAAAAATGTTTCAGGTTATAATTAACGGGCTGTTAATCGGCGGAGTTTATGCGCTGGTCGCCGTGGGAATAACGATGATTCACGGTGTTATGAAAATAGTCAACTTCGCTCAGGGCGATTTTTTGGCTATGGGCCTTTACTTTACTTATGCAATGTATTCGCTTATGCCGCAGGGAAGCCTGCCCTACTGGCTGTTGGTTCCGGTGGGTGCGGCGATGTACCTCGCGGGCTGTATTTTCTTTTCCACTACCATCAAAAAGGTGATTGGAAAGGGCGACAGCAATTATATTTTGCTGACGATAGGACTGTCCTATATCATACAGAACCTTATACAGCTAATTTTCGGACCCGACTTTAAGACTGTGGCGGTATCAGACGAGCTCCGCAACGGAGCGCTTGCGCTCGGAAGTGTGTCGCTTTCAACAGCGAGGGTTATCGCGTTTGTTGCTGCTGCTGCGTTCGCCTTGTTCGTCAACTGGTTCCTCGGCTCAACCGACATCGGCAGGGCAATGAGAGCGACGAGCGAAAACCGTGTTATAGCAGAATCTCTCGGGATAAAGACGAGCATAGTCTTTATAACGGCGTTTGCTCTGGGAACAGTATTTGCAGGAATTTCAGGGCTACTCATTTCCCCGATATTTTTGCTGTCTCCTAAGGTAGGCTCGCAGTTTTCTATCATAGCAATGTCTGCAATGGTTCTCGGCGGATTGGGCAATATCAAGGGCGCGCTTATTGGTGGGCTGATTATCGGATTGGTTGAATCGATGACAAGTTCCTATGCCGGTGTGCTGCTTGCTCAGGTGGCAATCAACGCTGTGCTGATGCTGGTGTTGATATTCAGGCCATACGGACTTTTTGGAAAGAAAGGACGTGCGTCGTAATGGTTAAGAATATTTTCAGCCCGGCAATCATTAAAAAGCATCCTGCTGTGCTGATATTTATCGTAATATGCTTGATTTTTCCGTTTGTGGTAAGCAGAACATATTTTACGCGCGTGCTTATGGAGGTATTCTTCTTCGCCGCGCTTGGCAACGCCTGGAATATCATCGGCGGATACGGAAAGCAAACCTCATGGGCTTCAGCAACGTTTTTTTCAATCGGCGCGTATACCACAATTATTCTGTTTGCCGGTTCTGGGCAGGCGGGCGGTAAGATTATCCCCGCGCTTGGCATTTCCCCCTGGATAAGCGTATGGCTCGCTATCGGGATTGCCGTTTTGTTCGCCGTAATCATCGGCTGGCCATGCTTCAGGCTTCGCGGAGTGTTCTTCTCCATAGCGACCATCGCCTGCACCACAATCTGGCGGCAGCTGTTGATTTACTTTGAACGTTTCACGGGCGGATCACTCGGACTTACTTTTAAAATCCGCAGCGGCGACACTCTATGGGGGCTGCATTTCGACTCGGATCTGCCTTACTATTTTGTGGCGTTTGTATGGATGATTATTACCACGCTTATTGTTGTGTATATTGACCGCCACAAACTCGGGTATTATCTGAGGGCTATTTGTGAAGATCAGGATGCGGCGGAATCACTGGGAATGAAGTCGCAGAACGTCAAATTACAGGCTTTCATTTTAAGTTCGGCAATGATGGCGTTTACCGGAATGCTCTACGTTTTCAAGACCGGTTTTGCCGATCCGAACACGCTTGCGTCGCAGGATATGTCTGTGCGTATCGGCATAGTGGCAATACTTGGCGGTATGGGCACAATCTGGGGGCCAATGGTCGGCGCGCTTATCACGATACCCCTGCTGGAACTCTCCAATGCCTATTTGCAGGATTTAGGCGGCGGCGGCGCGGGCTGGGCGCTTTATGGTCTGCTCATTGTGATTATGGTTCTGTTCAAGCCAAACGGCATCGTTTCGCTTGTTGAAGATATCAAGGCGAAGTTCTTCGCTAAAAAGACGGTCGGGGGTGACAATGTTGCCTGATAACTGTAAAAAGATAATTGAACTGAAAAATGTAGATAAGTCTTTCGGAGGCGTACACGCCATCAATAATTTGAGCTTCTCCATATACGAGGGCGAAATCCTTGGGCTTATCGGACCGAATGGCTGCGGTAAAAGCACATCCGTTAACCTGATGACGGGAGTTTATACCCATGATAAAGGCGAAATTATTTATTATAACGCCGAGGGCAATGCTGTTACGCTAAAAGAGCAGTCTGTGCCCGATAGGGCAAAGCTGGGTATGGGGAGGACCTTTCAGACCCCAAAGCCTTTCACGGATCTGACCGTGTTTGAGAATATTTATACGATTGCTATGCTGTATAACCGTACGCTCAAAGAGGCGAATAAGGCAGCGGAAGAAATCGTGAAGTTTGTGCAGCTCGACGACATCGCGGAGCAGAAATGTACCAAACTGCCGATCGAAAAGCGCAAATGGCTTGATATGGCGCGCGTGCTTGCAACACGCCCGCGAATCCTGATGCTTGACGAGTGCCTCGCGGGGCTTACACCCAGCGAAATGGAGACAAGCCTTGATATGGTTCGCAAAATCAACAAGCAGGGCATAACGGTTCTGTTTATCGAGCACGTTATGTCTGCTGTAACGAAACTGTGTAACCGCGTTGTGGTTATGGAGGAAGGTCACTTTATGACAGAGGGCGATCCGCTTGAGGTTATGAAAAAGCCCGAGGTTATCAAAGCGTACTTAGGGGAGGATTACGAATAATGGAGATGCTTAAACTCGACAAGGTCTGCGCCGGTTACGGCGACCTGAAAATCCTCTTTGACATAGGCCTTTCAATAAACGAGGGCGAGGTTGTGGCGCTTGTTGGCTCCAACGGCGCGGGAAAAACAACAATCCTCCGCACAATATCGGGTGAAGTGAAAATTCAGTCAGGGTCGATTTCCTGGTTCGGTGAAGATCTTGCGTCAAAATACGCCTATTCCCGCGCTGAAATGGGCATTGCCCACATCCCGCAGGGGCGCGGTATACTTAGCAGTCTTTCCATTACGGATAACTTGATTCTCGGCTCTTACACAAAGCGCACAAAGTCAAAACGGCAGGAATTGCTGAAAATGGTTTTTGATACATTCCCGATTCTTAAAGAGAGGCAAAGCCATCTTGCCGGTACGCTGTCGGGCGGTCAGCAGCAGATGCTTGCCATCGGGCGTGCGATGATGATGGAACCGCAGCTTCTTATCCTCGACGAGCCGTCGCTCGGACTCGCGCCCATCGTCGTGGACGAGGTGTTCCACATCCTGAAAAAAATGAAAGAAAACGGTTCGTCAATGCTTATTATCGAGCAGAATCTCGTTAAGGCGCTGCAAATTGCCGACAGAGGTTACGTCTTAGAAACAGGCAAAGTCGTAATGGCCGACAAGAGCGCGGAGCTGCTCGCCAACCCCGATATACGCAAGGCGTATCTGGGAATTTAATGATTGACAGTTGTAAATATAAAGGAGGGATTTTTTAATGGGAATAGCTGAAAATTTGCTTAAAATGTTTTCGCTTGAAGGAAAAACAGTCCTGTTCACGGGAGCAGGCGGCGGCATTGGCGGCGAGCTTGCCGCGACTCTGGCGGGCGCGGGCGCGTCCGTTGCGCTGTGCGATATCAATGCCGATGCTTTGAACAAGCGCAAAAAACTGATTGAAGACGCGGGCGGCAAAGCGTCTGCCGTTATTCTTGACGTTACAAAGCGCGAGAGCATTGACATGGCGGTAAAGGCTGTCGTGGCTGAATACGGGAAGATAGATATTCTCGTAAACTGTGCGGGAATTAACAAGCGCGAAGGACTTGCGGACGTTGATGAAACCACCTACGATAAAATTATGGCAATCAACCTCAAAGGCGCATTTTTTGTTTCGCAGGCTGTCGCGCCTTATATGAAAGAGAAAAACTGCGGAAGCGTCATCAATATTGGTTCGCATAACACGGGACCTATCCTAGGCGGATGCTCCGTTTACGGCGCAACAAAATGCGGACTTCTTTCGCTGACGCGTTCTATGGCGGTGGAGTGGGCGAAATATAATATCCGCGCCAACTGCATCAGTCCCGGGCATATCAAAACGGATCTCACAACTGTGACCTGGGCGCACCCGACGCGCAGTAAGTATCTGCTCGACCGCATCGCGCTTAACCGTCCCGGTTATCCCGAGGATATTGCGGGCGTGTGTCTGCTTCTCGCTTCAGATGCTTCATCCTACATCACCGGCTGCGAATACCGCGTTGACGGCGGTTGCGTCTGCGGTGGTCAGCCGTGGGATTATGACACAAACTTTTAAAATTGAACATAGGAGGTAATATTATTATGACAAATCAGGATACCGTAAAGAAAATTAAAAAACTGGCAATCAATATCCGTCGTGATGTTGTCAATATGATTGGCGGAGAGGGGCATGTTGGTCATTTAGGCGGCTCCTGCTCCAGCGCCGACATTGTGGCCGCTCTTTACGGACATAAAATGAAATTTGATCCGAAGAATCCGCAGTGGGAAGGCCGCGATAAATTTATATACAGCAAGGGTCACGCTGCTATCGCGCAGTACGCAGCGCTTGCAGAAACCGGCTATTTCCCCGTTGAGGAGTTGAGCACCTGCAAAAAACTCGGCTCCCGTTTACAGGGTCATCCCGACCGCCGGAAGACGCCGGGTATTGAGGCGGGAACAGGCTCGCTGGGTCAGGGCCTTTCTATTGCCAATGGTATGGCACTGGCAATGCGCCTTGACAAAAAAGATAATAAGGTTTACTGCGTTATGGGTGACGGCGAGATGGACGAAGGTCAGATCTGGGAAGCCGCTATGGCGGCCGCCAGCTTCAAGATTGACAATATCGTCGGTATCGTTGATAAGAACTGCTTACAGGCTACCGGTGCCTGCGCCGACCGCTTCAATACGGATCCGCTGCCGGAAAAATGGAAAAGCTTCGGCTGGCACGTCATTGAAATTGACGGTCACAATGTAGAACAGATTCTCGCTGCTTTGGATGAGGCGGATACCGTTAAGGGTATGCCGACTGCTATTATCGCACATACGGTCAAAGGCAAGGGTCTTTCATTTGCGGAAAACGTAGTCGCTTTCCACAATGGCTCTTTGACAAAAGAACAACATGAAACCGCGCTGAAGGAACTGGATTCCCAGTTCGCAGCTTTATAAGAAAGGGGATGTGTCAGATATGAGTAAGACACAAAGCCAGCGTTTAGCATATGGGGAAGAAATTGTCGCACTGGGCGCTGAAAATCCAAACGTAGTCGCTCTTGAAGCCGATCTTGGTAAATCCACGATGTCCTGCCTGTTCCAGCAGGCATATCCCGACCGTTACTTTGAAATGGGTATTGCGGAACAGGATATGCTCTCTACAGCAGCCGGACTGGCTGCCAGCGGAAAGATTCCATTTTGCAGCACGTTCGCGGTTTTCGCTACCGGCAGAGCTTTTGACCAGATTCGGCAGACGATTTCCATCGGAAAGCTGAATGTAAAACTTTGCGGATCCTCTTCCGGTCTCTCTGATTTCGGCGATGGTTCCACCCATCAGGATATCGAAGATGTCGCACTGATGAGCGTAATTCCGAATATGACAGTGCTGACTCCTTGCGACGCTACTGAAACGCGTCAGGCGGTTCGTTTGGCAGCGGAGATCGACGGTCCGGTTTACATCCGCGTTGTCAGAAATGATCTGCCCGATTATATCAGTGAAGATGATAAATTTGAAATTGGAAAGCTGCGTGTACTGAACGAGGGCTCCGATGTTGCGATTTTTGCGCAGGGCTCCATGGTGAGCGCTTCTATGAAAGCCGCTGAGCTTTTAAAAGCACAGGGCATTTCCGCAAAGGTAGTCAATGTTTCTACAATGAAGCCATTTAATTATGCTGGTGTGGCTAAAATTGCGGAATCTGTTAAGGCGGTCGTAACCGCTGAGGAACATAATTACATTGGCGGTCTTGCTTCTGCTGTGGCACTGTCCTTGCGGACATCCTCTGTACCTATGGATTATGTTGCAGTACAGGATGTTTTTGGCCAATCGGCTTATAGTGAGAAGGAACTCATGGAGCACTACGGACTGACTGCGGAAAATATTGTAGATAAGGCAAAGAACCTGCTGTAATTGTCATTAATAAAGGAGAACTGAGTTTATGAAAATAGGATTTATCGGACTTGGCATTATGGGGAAACCCATGGCAAAAAACCTCATAAAGGCAGGACATGAATTAGTTGTGTTCGATGTCGTACAGGAAAACGTTGACGATGTAGTGGCGGCCGGCGCGAAATCTGCTGCTTCCTCAAAAGCAGTTGCCGAGCAGTGCTCCCTGGTTATTACGATGCTTCCGAATTCTCCTCATGTAAAAACGGTTGTCATGGGCGAAAACGGCGTATTGGAAGGCGCAAAGGCCGGTACCGTCCTTATTGATATGTCTTCAATTGCACCGCTCGCTTCCCAGGAGATCGCCAAAGCCTGTGCCGCAAAAGAAGTCAAAATGATCGATGCGCCGGTATCCGGCGGTGAGCCTAAAGCAGTCGATGGTACGCTTTCTATTATGGTTGGCGGCGACAAAGAAACATTTGAGAGTGTCAAAGACGACATTTTGCTGAAGATGGGTGCTTCGGCGGTATATTGTGGAGCAATCGGCGCAGGTAATACGACCAAGCTTGCTAATCAGGTTGTTGTAGCCTGCAACATAGCCGCATGCGCAGAGGCATTTACGCTGGCTAAAAAAGCCGGTGTAGACCCGCAGCTTGTTTTTGAAGCAATTAAGGGCGGTCTTGCGGGTTCCACCGTAATGAACGCAAAGGCGCCTATGATGATTGACGGCAACTTTAAACCCGGCTTTAAGATTGATCTGCACATCAAAGACCTGAACAATGCGCTCGAAACCGGACACGGTGTCGGTTCCCCGCTGCCGCTGACGGCTGCGGTAATGGAAATGATGCAGACGCTTCATGCAGACGGTCGTGGTCAGGAAGATCACAGCAGTTTGGCAAATTACTACGCAAAAGTTTCCGGGACAAAGATCGGCAAATAAATGTAATTGTAACTCCTGATTTTAATTTTTCTACAGAGGGGCGCGTTTTATTGTTGTCAATACAATGGAACGTGCCCTAACTGTTTATTTGTGATACTATATTGCAAAGAAGGCTATGGGAATTTCGCGTTCAAACCAGTCCCGGATAGAATAACAAGGAGGTAAACAGCATGAAAAAAATGATTTTAATTCCGGATTCATTCAAAGGAACCATGGATTCCGCTGCTATATGCGGAATTATGGAAAAACAAATCAAAGCCCATTATCCGGAAGCGGAAACAATCTCCATTCCGGTTGCAGATGGGGGCGAAGGAAGCGTGGATGCGTTTTTGACAGCCGTGGGCGGGGTAAAAAAGACTTTGACCGTCACCGGACCTTTTTTTGATCCCGTCGAATCCTTTTACGGAATGATCGACAGCAACACGGCAGTGATAGAGATGGCGGCATGTGCGGGGCTTCCACTTGCGGGCGATCATCTGGACCCGGCCGCGGCAACAACCTATGGTGTTGGCGAGTTGATTTTAGATGCAATTAAGTCCGGCTGTAAAAAAATCATCATTGGGCTTGGCGGAAGCTGCACCAATGATGCCGGCACAGGAATGGCAGCTGCTCTGGGCGTTAAGTTTTACGACGAAGAAAATCGCGAGTTTATTCCTACGGGAGGTACCCTTTCAAAGGTCAGGCATATCAACTGTGAAAGGGTATCTGAGAGCGTTTCCGGTATTGTTTTTACCGCCATGTGTGATATTGACAATCCGCTCTACGGTCCGACAGGCGCCGCTTATGTTTTTAGTCCCCAGAAGGGTGCCGACGCGACGATGGTTGCTGAGCTTGACAAGGGCTTGCAAAGCATTGCGCATATCATTCGCAAAGACCTTGGAAAGGATGTATCCAATATCCCGGGTTCCGGTGCTGCCGGCGGGTTAGGAGCAGGGTTGGCGGCTTTTTTGAACGCAACGCTGCAGCCCGGCATTGATATTGTGCTGGACACCGTACATTTTGACGACTTGTTAAAAGAGGCGGATATGATCTTTACGGGCGAAGGAAAAATGGATACGCAGAGTCTTCGCGGCAAAGTTGTCATTGGCGTTGCACACCGTGCAAAAGCAGCCGATGTTCCGGTCATAGCTGTAGTTGGTGACATTGGAGATAATATTGAAGCAGCATATGATATGGGGGTCACTTCTGTTTTTAGCATTAACCGTGTCGCAGTTCCTTTTAAAGAAGCTAAAATGCGCAGCCAAAATGACCTTGCCCTGACTGTCGATGATATTATGCGTCTTTTAAAACGTACACATTTTTAAATTTTGTCATTCTGATGCGGTAATGCCTAACGATTGCTGCATCATTCAATAAAAACAAGCAGACAGCTTTGAATTGATCTCCCAAAAGCTAGTACTCAGCAACACCCAATCCAGATGAATATTGGCAGTCTGTTTTGAACAATACCGCGTTGTCGTCAATCGGAATACGGACAAGTATTCCTCGATCCTCCGCCTTGCCTTACTCAAAATATTCTTGCCACGATTCTATCATTTTAGATGTTACAGAGTACTAGACGATATTTTGAATTAAGCAGCCAAAAGGACTTGCCACCTGTCTAAAGCGGGCGGCAAGTCCTTTTGGTTTGGCGCTGATTGGTAAAAAATTGTACGGAATGATGGAAAATGAGACAGAATACCGTGAACCGATTCGAGAAAAGCTGAAAACCGGACGGCGTTTTTTAATTTTTCACGGCATCAAAACGTACCATATTGCCTCTGAGAATTTCCGTTTTCTTTTACGCCGTTTTGTACTGTCAACTTCACCGAAGCGTGGGTAAGTCTTTTCTTCAAAATAAAATGCAAGCTAAACTGTTATAGATTTGTTTCTTTTTTTAATCGGTGCAATGCCCATGAAAAACTAATAAAACACATAACAGCAAGTAAAAGAATGACTAGGATTACATCGCGTGCTACAATGTTTCCCTGCAAAATCAAAACCCGTAAAGCGTTAATTACATGAGTAAACGGGTTCAAATTGACCGCAACTGCCAATTTGCCAGATAATTTATCTCCCGGAAATAACGCCGTACTTAAAAAGAAGATTGGCAGAACAATGGCATTCATCACGGTTTCGTAAATGACCTCATTTGGAAGGCAAAGACTGATTGCATAGGTAAGCCCAGCCATAAAAAACGCCGTCATGAATATGAGTAAAACAATAATTAGCAGACCCCAAAGCCCTGAGGTGATTTTTACAGAGAAGAACAGACTGGCAACGCATAAGATAACAACCTCAATGAAAGTGCAAATTACCGCTTCCAATACCTGACCAAGGACAATGGAACTTCTTCGAACAGGAGCAATCAGTATTCGGTAAAAACTGCCGTCGGTTTTCATCAGGTAATTCATAATGCCGCTGCTGCTGCAGGCTCCAAAGCTTACCAGTACAATCAGTCCGGGGAGAATAAAAGCCGTATAGTTTTCAATTCCAATACCCTGCATTGATTGTCCGGCTACGGCGCTGTATAACACCAGCCAGAGCAAGGGCTGTAAAATAGTAATAACAATTGTAAAAGCGTTATGGAAACGCCACTTTATATCACGCTGAAGTAAGGTGAGAATCCCCATTAGCTGGCCTCCTTTTCATCTGCGCCGGTCAGCCTAATAAAAATATCCTCCAGGGTTGGCTGCATAATCTCGATACCCAGAAAAGGAGCGTTATGCTCCAACAGCCAACGGGTTGCCTTTTCCAAATCGCTGCGGCCGTTTTTTAATCCGGTGGTAATTTTGTCATGATGCAAGTCCGATTCTTTCAGAGAGAAAATACTTTGCAACGGTTCAAAATAGCTTTTGGCTTCTTCTTTTGTGGCAAAGCTGATTCTCAGCATATCCTGACGCAAGTATTCCCTCAGAGTGCTGGGAGAACCCTGAATGATCTTTTCTCCGTTTTTCATAATGCAGATGGTATCGCTCAGTTGATCGGCTTCCTCTAAATAGTGGGTAGTTAAAAAAATTGTTGTTCCAAATTCATTTCTAATTTTCCTCATCATATTCCACATTGCCATTCGGGATTGAATATCCATGCCAACGGTCGGCTCATCAAGAAACAGTACTTTGGGGTTTGACATCAAATTGAGCGCAATGTCAAGCCGCCTCTTTACCCCACCGGAATAGGATGAAACAGGATATTTCAAATATCGTTCCAGCCCAAAACAGGAGATGAATGTTTTCATGCGTTTTTGCGCTTCCGGTTTTGGTACTCGGTAAAGCTTGCTTTGAAACATCATGTTCTCTGTGAGAGATAAGTGCGAATCAATGGAGGTTCGCTGTGCTACACAGGCAATCTGCGTACGGATTGCGGCGGCTTCTTGGGCGGCATCCTTTCCAAATAGGATTACACTCCCGGATGTGGGACGCAGAAAAGTGGCAAGCACATTGATAAGGGTTGATTTTCCCGCCCCGTTAGGTCCTAATAGAGAAAAAATCTCACCCTCATTTACGGTCAGGGTGAGGCCATTTAGCGCCTGTACGCCATTTTTATATGTTTTTACTAAATCCTTAACGCCGATAGCGGTCATCTTATTCCTCCCTGATTGTGAACTGGATTTCTGTAATGTACTTATTTGGGTTCCCTTTCAAAAAGATTCCGGGGCCTTTGATAAATACTTCCCGGAACGGCGGATGTAACTCCAGTTTTTGCTTTGCAGCATATTGGTCGATTGCTTCATAAGCGTGATGTGCGGTTTCATAGGAACCGATATGCGTTGTACAAACGACCTTGGCAGAAGGCATTTCTCTCACTTCAATTCCATTGCCGACAGGGGTTCCTTGGGTCGGTACGCATAAATCCATTTCACCCATTTTCGTTTCCGGGTTCATCGCGTAGTAGCAGATAAACGGCGCACCGCATGCTTTTCCCTGAATTGACTTAAAAACATTTGGGAAAAACTTGTTTGCTTTGGTTGCAACTCCAACATACCGTAGGAAAGCAACGCGAACAGGTTCAATATTTCTTATTTCGATCTGGTAATCCATTGGTCAATTCTCCTTTTCTCTTTTTACTGCAATCCAAACTTCAGATTGCCCCGTCTGCGACCTTTCCTCACAGATCGGATAGACTTCAATATCGGGCAGTTCCGCGTAAGCATACCCTGAGAAAGGAAGCCACTCTGTAAGGAAGCGCTTGAAAATGCTTTGAATCGATTCTTTAAAATACCCATCGCTTTCAAAAATCACCCAAGTTGCCGCCGGAATCTCATACTCAAACATATCTTTTGGAACGGGCTTATCCGTTGCCGCCGCGATATAGTAATAAATCTCGTCTGGGCTTTGGCACGCGGTAATTCCCAACACGCCATTCGGGAATTGATTTGAGAGATTGCAGATTTCCGCGAATTGATTGCTTTTAAATGTCCTTTCCCAGAAAGGCGGGACGTCTCTTTGGTTCTCTTTCATATCTAACGTCAAAGGAATACGGATGCCTACAATACGTATAGCATCTTTTTCTTCGATCCGATAAGGCATAGCATCACCTCCTGTAATCTTGACGGTAAACCGGATAGGCGGGTACGCATTCAATACGTTTCCCTGCGCTTTCGCCGAAATCGGAGAGATTCCATGCACGCTTTGAAACGCCCGGTTGAAGGATGTGGGTGAGGTATAGCCGTATTTCAGTGCAACATCTAAAACTTTACTATTTGTCGTTTGCAGTTCAAATGCCGCTTGTGTCATTCTCCGGCGCCGGATATATTCTGATAACGGTATACCGGCCACATAGGAAAACATTCGCTGAAAATAATAGGGAGAGCAATAGGCTATTTTAGCAGCCTCTTCATAAGAAATCTTATTTGCTAAGTTTTTTTCAATGTAACTAACGGCGTTGCTCAGGTTTTCAAGCCATTCCATTCCTTCACCCTCCTGAAAAGATAATACAGCATAAAGGAAATTTAATCCTCGCTTTTCATGCTCTCTTTTGTAAGCTCCACTTTAACGCATTAAAATTTATATATCAAGTAGAGGGAAATGTTATTCTGACTATATCCCTCATAAGACGACACAAGTTTTCGTTATATAACTTCCACAGGCTAAGATAGTGGATTTTTGATTAGACATTAAAAAACTATGCATCGCATTAAACGAAGGGCGGATTCATTTGGAAATATGATGCTTCGTTATATTCAGCGCGGTAAGCTCCACTACGAACAAGCGCCTAAGGATTCAGCAATCATGCGGATTCTTAGGCGCTTGTTTTTTACCCTAAATCAAATTTGGTTCTTATGTTGCTTTTTTAACCCAAGAGCCGCCGCGATGGAGGCAGAAGCCTTTGCTTATTTTGCTGTTCCACCTTCAATTACAACATCATCCGCCTTTACGGAATCGCCGTAAGCAGGCTTGAGCGCGGCATCATAGGCGCTGTGGATAAAGTTCTCCTTGCCCAGCGCGGTAAGTTCGTTGTTGACCCAGTCAAGAAGCTCCTTGTTGCCTTTTTTGACAGCGGGCGCGATGGTATCCTGACTGCCAAGCGTTTTAACGCCCACCGTAAAGCCTTTGTTTTCCCTTGCCCACGCGAACAGCAGCGTGTTATCATGCGCCAGCGCCGCGCCTCTTCCGTCCTTTAAGGCCTGAAAGGCTTCTGTATTCTGGTCGTATTTTAAAAGCTCAATATTCGGATAGTTTTTGGTGAAATAAGTTTCCGCCGTTGTTCCTTTGTTCACAATCAGTTTTTTGCCCTTGAGCTGTGAAACGTCCGTAATGGGAGTTCCTTCCGGAGAAACTACGCCCAGCGCAACCTTCATATACGGATTGGCAAAATCGACCTTCTGCTTCCGCTCATCCGTTACGGTGAAATTCGCCATAATGATGTCAACCTTATCGGACTGAAGATACTCCACGCGGCTGGCCGCTTCCACCAGAACAAATTCAACCTTATTCTCATCACCCAGTAAATCCTTTGCAAACCGTTTGGCAATAAAAACATCAAACCCCTGATTTTTGCCATTGGAATCCACAAAACCGAACGGCGGTTTGTCGCTGAAAACACCAATTCGGATTTTTCCGTTCTGCTTGATTTTTTCCACCGAGGACTGCGCGCTCTTCTGTGAGCATCCGGCAAACGAACCGACGGTCAGTACCGCCGCCAGTAGAAACGCTAAAATTTTGCCTGTCTTTTTCATAAAATTACCCCTTTTCTGTTTCAAATTGAAAAATATTCAGGAAATGCTTTGCACGGTCGGTTTTGGGATGGAGAAAAAACTCCTGAGCACCGGATTCTTCGGCAACAATTCCGTTGTCAAGAAAGACCACCCTGTCCGCAACCGCTCTGGCAAAGCTCATTTCATGTGTAACAATAACCATGGTCATGCCCTGCTTTGCAAGTCCGAGCATAACGTCCAATACCTCCCGCACCATCTCCGGGTCAAGCGCGGCGGTAACCTCGTCGAAAAGCATAAGCTCCGGATTCATACACAGCGCCCGCACGATGGCGACCCGCTGCTTCTGCCCGCCGGAAAGCTGGCGCGGATACGCATCCTTACGATCCAGCAGCCCAATCCGTTCCAGCAAGCCCAGAGCCTGCCGCAGCGCTTCCTCCCGACCGCGCTTTTGTACCTTGAGCGGACCGAGCAGGATGTTTTCCAGTATGGTCATATGGGGGAAGAGGTCGTAGCTTTGAAAAACCATTCCGATTTTCTGGCGCACCAGGTGCCATTTGCTGCTTTCAATCGGTTCGCCGTCCAGATAAATTTCGCCGGACTCAATTGGTTCCAGTCCGTTGATACACCGCAGGAGCGTGCTTTTTCCGCATCCGGAGGAACCCAGCACCACAACGACCTCACCCTTGTGCACCCGTAGATCGACGCCGTTCAGAACCTCCGTGCCGTCATAATTTTTATGTAAATCCTTTAGTTCCAGTAATAGCTTTGCTTCCATTCTCAATCTCCTTAAGTCTGCCATTTGCGCTCCAGCTGTTTGGACAGCAGCGATATTGGGTAACAGATGAAAAAATACAGAACAAAAATCAGTCCGTAAACCCAGAACGATGCCGCCGGAGCCTTTAAAATAGATACCTCGATAATTTGCTGCCCCACCTTGAGCACCTCTACCACACCGATTAATACAACCAGTGAGGTGGTTTTAATCATTCGTGTGGCAAGGTTGATTGCGGACGGCAGAAGACGCCGGACAACCTGCGGGATGACAATATAACGGTAATTTTGGGTGACCGTAAGACCCAAAGCGGCACCGGATTCTCTCTGGTGCTTTGGCAGTGACTGTACCGCGCCGCGCACAATATCTCCCATTTCTGCCGTTCCCCAGAGCGTAAACACCACAATGGAGATGAATTCTCCGTTCAAATCAATGCTTAACGCGCGGGTAAGACCAAAGTAAAAGAGGAACAGCCAGACAAGTATGGGAATGATGCGGATTGCTTCCAGATAAGCGCGGCAGACTGCCCGGACGGCCTTTGACCGTGAAGTCATAACGATACCGAACAGGATTCCCAGAATGCCGGAAACCAGCACGGAAATCAGTGCGATTTTCAGTGTTACAAACAAGCCGCCGAACAGGCGGAGAAGATTTGCGCCGTCAAGTATGACGCGGATTCCCGAATTGGCCAAAGCGCACCCTCCTTTCCAAAGCGGTTAATAAAAGGGAAAGCGGAAGCAGGATGATCAGATACGCCAGCACCAGCATCAGGAGAGCTTCCGTGGTTGAATAGTACATACCGATTAAATCCTTTGCCACAAACATCAGGTCGGGCAGTGCGACGGCGCTGACGATGGAGGTTTCCTTGATGATGAAAATTGTGTTTGCTTCCAGCGCCGGCAGAGCCACGGAAAACGCCTGCGGAACAATTACATAACGAATCAGCTGCGGCGTTGTTAGACCGATGCTCATTCCGGATTCAATCTGCGTTCGGCTGACGGATTCCAGACCGGCGCGGAAAGCCTCCGCCATATACCCGCCCCCTAAGAACGTAAGCCCAATGACAGCGCACGTTTCAGCTTCCAGCTTAAGCCCGATTTGCGTCAGTCCGTAATACAGGAAAAACAGTTGAATCAGCGAGGGGGTATTTCTGGAAATTTCAATATATAGGTTCGCTGCGGACTTTAATCCACGAACCTTGAAATATACGGCAATGCCGCACAGAAAACCAATGCACAGGGAGAAGAGGACGGACCAGAAGGAAAGCCGAAGCGTCAACACCGCCGCTTTGGCGTAGAGCGGCAGGCTTTTGAGTAAAAAATCAAAATCCAACTGATTATCATCCTTCCTGAAAAGACTCCGCAGGGGCAGACGGAGCAATTCGACTGATTAGCTCGGCGGCTTTGCAGCCGCTTAGAAGGGTATTCTTCTTTTTAAACTCCTTCGCGGATCCCCACAAAGCGCGGAGAAGGGTTTTGCTGCTTTCCATTACAGACACCTCACTTGCCAAAATTCGTCATGCGTAAATATGCTTGCTGAAATACCGGTCACTGCCCTCTAGCTCGTAAAAAGGCAAAAAAATACCGGGCGGTAGTTTACCGTCCGGCCTTTATCGGGGATACAATCCCGTTAAGAAAGGTTGTGACAGCAAATCAGCCGTTTTTTCGTCGCAGAACAGCGCATACAGCAACAACAAGCCGTCTGTAATTCGCATGAAAACAATTGATTTGTCATAAGGACAATCTCCTTTCGATATATACATAGTATATATATATGTTTAAGTTAAAGCAATGTTACACCTTTCCTTTCTATTTGTCAAGAAAATTTTTGCTTAACAAAAAGCCACCGGATTTTTATCCGATGGCTGTATAAGAATGCCTTGATGCTTGTTTATGACGCACCGTAGCCTCTGAACATACTCCACGGTCGCATAGGACAAGCCATGAATGACCTCAAAATAATTGATAAGGGTCTGATGCAAAACGAATTTGGAGCCATTTTTCTGAGCCTGTAATTAAAATATTGCTGTCTGCCGCCATGAATCACCGGTTGGCTTTACTCCATTTTTTGTGATGAGCCGAACAGAAGCATGGGCCTTTTTAATCAGTTTGTTTTTTTCGTCATAGACATCAAACATGATGTAGGTTAATCCCACTTTTAAACCGGTTACTTGGTAGTTGCCATTCTTGAGTTTTATAATTGACGCGGCGCCCTTCGTGGAAGAATATACTTTAACACTGGTGCCTTTCGTGTTGGTCAGCTTTACACCAATTTCATACCTGTGATTGACTGGCATGGTATAGATCTTGGTGTCAAGGGTAAGGGAACGCACTGCGTTTGGCAGCAATACATAATCAGAGCAGTGGAGGATTTGCACGGCTATATTCCCATCCGCATCTACCGTATGTCTGCTGCCTAAGGGATCAATCTGTCTTGTGGTCGGGTTGTAGTAATAGAAGTAGAGCGTTTGACCTGCCTGGAACCCTTTTTCCAACGCGGAAAATTTTACGCTTGCAACAGATGGAAGCACACCGCTGTGATCAAAGGAAAGCACAAGCCCTGTATTGGTTGGCGTAAGTGCATGTACCTTTGGCACTTCTGTGGTAAGGCGTACACACATCGCGATATTCACGTCCGTCATGGGGGTAGTGGATTTTGCTAAATCTGCGCCCTTGAAGGTCCAGCTGTACTTTAGCTGCTGGGTATCAACGTCTTTAATCCGAATGGTTACATCTGAAAGGTTTTCTTTTGCTGCTTCAAGAATCTCTTTGCTGGAATTGATTGTGACTGCGAGATTTTCATTTGTATTCCTTGCCACATCGGATGGTACGGTAACGGTCAGCTCAACAGCTTGCTTTGCAGCCAGCTGCTGCTTGATGTCATCGGTCGGCAGGTTAATCACAACAGCCGACTTCTTTGTTGTGTCCACCGCTTCACCCGCGGTAGCAGTGGCGGTGTTGTCAACCAGAACACTTGGCACATTCGTTTCCATGTGTGTGGTGGTTCCATTTGTAATGACGCTGTCCGGCTTTGTGGTTACGGTAGCGGTATTGTTCGTTTTATCGACCTGAATCCCTGTTTTTCCGTTTGTCGCAGAGGGGGATGAGGAGGTATCCTTTGCATGATTGTTATGAGCAGAGCCGGGTTTTCCCTTTACCGTAACGGTAATCTCCGGCAGGCTTACTCCGCTGCCGATTACATAGCCGCTGTCAACATAACCACTGTCAACATAGCTGTGATCAAGCGCAGGCGTAAACTTGTAAGCTCCTGCAACCGTTGAATTGTAGGTACCGCAGATCCAGTTGCTTACTTTAACAAATAACCCTGAGATATCCTTCCCGATCACCTCCAGCTTCTGAGGCAGGTTCAGAGACGAAAAGTCAGCTCCGTTTTCAACTGTCTGGGATTTTATTGCAGTCGCCAGAGGCGCAAAACCGGTAACTGTTTTATTTGTGGAATCTCCGCCGCCGGAAGCAGCGTCGACAGTTACGCTGATCCTGGTTGATAAAGGTATGCCGTTCGCATTCACCCCGGCAGGCAGGGTTACGGTTCCGTTTACAACAAAGGTTTGAGTCGTTGTTTTAGAGGTATCATAGCTTGATGCGCCCACTGCCCAGGTCACTTTGGCGGTCACGGGTCCCTTGTCCGTAATGAGTGTGACGGTGGAAGGCAGGTTCAGTGCCGCGGATGTCTTAGCAGTCCCATTCGGTATGTTACTCACATCATCTGGTTTTGTAATAGATTCGAGCAGCTTATTAGCGGAACCACCCACCATTACCGTCACGATGTAATCCTGTGTGTTGCCGTCTGCTGCCGTAACGGTATAGATTACCGGGTTTGTAAAATCATTTGCGGTGGTTCCGCTGGTCTGAACGGTGCTTCCTACCTCGACACTTGAACCGCTTTGGGAAAATGTTGCAATCAAATTTGTGACATCCGTTCCTTTGGGTACTGTAACCGATATGGTATGGTCGAATTCATTAACCACGCCTGCATAGGAACCGATCGAAAATCCCGTGATTTCCTTTGGTGCGTTTTTCGCCACTGTTACCGTGTAATTTTGTGTGCTTCCGTCGTCTGCCGTAACGGTATAGATTACCGGATTCGTAAAATCATTTGCGGTGACTCTGCTGGTTTGAACGGTACTTCCTACCTTGACGCTTGAACCGCTCAGCGAGAATGTCGCAATCAAATTTGTAACATCTGTTTCTTTGGGCACTGTGACCGATATGGTATGGTTGGCTTCGTTAATTACGCATGCATAGGAACCAACGTAAAAGAGCGTAATTGCTTTTGCCGTATTTTGTGCCACCGTCACCGTCACCTTATAATTCTGCGTGCTTCCATCTTTCGCCGTAACGGTATAAATCACCGGATTCCTAAAATCATTTCCGGTGGTTCCGCTGGTCTGAGCGGTAGTTCCTACCTTTACGCCTGAACCGTTCTGGGAGAATGTTGCAATCAGGTTTTTGACATTTGTTCCATAGGGCACTGTAACCGATATGGTATGGTTGACACTGTCAATCACGCCCGTACTGGAGCCGATGGAAAATGCCGTAATTGCTTTCATACAGTTTTCCGATACGGTAATTGGTTGGCTGATCATTCCCTTTACGGTGATTTCCGGTCCGTTAAAACCGGAGGTCGTATCCGTCATATTGAGTGACTTTTGGGTCAGAATTATGTTCGCATTTGGAGTTGCTCCGGTTCCTGCTTTTCCTTTTACGAAAGCTGTACCGTTCGCGATTGCGGTTACGGTATAACCGTTCACAGTGATGATACCCGGATCGGAGGATTCATACGCGTCAGGATATTGAATCGCGGTAATTCCAAAAGCTGTTTTAAAAGCTGAATTGAGCGTAGACGGGGTAAGCTCAGTAATCGTCGTTGCTTCACCGATACCCAGTGGAGTTCTGTAGGAGATAAACGGGATTACCTGGCCGGCTACATCTTGTGCCGAGGCGGCTTCGGGTTGCCAGACGCCGCCTGAATAACCGCAATAATAATTGTAGAGAAAAGGCTTGTCGTTTTTAGGATTAGTGAAATAATCTATTCCCACAATACCGCCGATATAACTGCCTGTACCGCTGACAGACCCCACATTGTAGCAATAAGAAATTTCGGAATGTATGGAGTACCCCCATTGAGCACATCCTGCAATACCGCCGACATACTTCTCCCCGCCGCTGACTGCGGCGGTGTTGTAGCAGGTTGTAACGGAACCAGCCGCTCTTCCCACAACACCGCCGACTTGTTCGCCTGTGCTGCTGACCGTTCCTATATTGTAGCAATTTGAGACCGGTGCGGTATCCGAATTTCCGCCCGCAATGCCACCGATAAAACCACCTGTATTCTTAATCTCTCCGGTGTTGTAACAGCTTTTAATCGGGCTGTGCGCAACTCCCGCAATGCCGCCGCAATAGTTAACTGCGGGGCCGCTGACCAATGGTGTGCCGCCGCTGACCGATGCTGTGTTGGAGCAGTTTGAGATAGTGGCATTATTCCGTATTTGCCCCGCAATGCCGCCGAGATATCCATTGCCGGTGATCGGGCCGGTGTTGGAGCAATCTGTGATGGAGTTATATCCATCACCTACAATTCCTCCAGCCAAACCGGAACTGCTAACCGCTCCTGTATTAGAGCAATTTGAGATGGTTCCAGACACTCCCGCAATGCCGCCGATTGAACTTCCCGTGGCGCTGATTGTCCCTGTATTGGAGCAGTTTTTGATTGGGCTGTACGTGCCATCTAAACTAGGGCTACTCGCATATCCCGCAATGCCGCCGACATAGCTCTGGCCGCTCACTGTCCCTGCATTGGAGCAGCCGGAAATTATGGTTCTGTTGTAAAGGGCTCTTCCCACAATGCCGCCGACCTCCTGTGGACAGCTCACTGACCCTGTGTTGGAGCAATTTGTGATTGCGTTATAAGCATTTCCCGCAATGCCGCCGACCCCATTTAGCGTAACGATGTTGGCAACATTTTCCGTGCCGCGGACCGTCGCTGTATTGTAGCAGTCTGAAATTGTGCCATTATTTTGTCCCACGACACTGCCAACAGTCCCGGTTCCTTTGATATAGCCATTTATTATGCCGACATTTTTAATCATGCCGGAAGATGTGTATCCAAACAGACCCTGATACTTATTTTCATTATTGGTATGCAAGCCGCTTACCGTTTTGTTCCCACCATCAAATGTGCCGGCAAATGGTTTTTGAAGAGAAGTACTTAAAATATCCCATGTTCCGATTGGTGTCCAAACATTTGCGGACAGGTCAATATCGTTGGACAGCGTGATGGTCTTGCCCGTAAATGTATTTCCATTATTCGTCAAGTAAGCAAGTCCCGCGAGTTCCTTTGCCGTGCTGATCGTAAACGCTGACGCGCTTCCGCTATACCAAGTTGTATCGTAGTTGCCCGGGCTCGTCCAGTAACAGCTCGCAGTCGCCTTTGTAGTCGCCGCAAAGCTCGACTGCAAAGTATCAGCAGTGCCGTCGTTTGTTACAAGGTAGAAATAATAGGTTGTAGCTGCTGAAATTGCGATTGTGCTGCCGGTCGTATCCTTAGCTCCGTTCACGGCATAAGCATATGGAAGATAACTGCCGCTGTTTACAACAGCACGTTTGGCAGAGTCGCTTTTCAGCGCAGTTAAATCTGCGCTGTTTTTGGTTGAGTAATACACCTTATAGCTTGTCGCATTGCTGATCTCCGGAATTTCAATTCTTGCGGAGATGTCATAAGGAATCACTTTGAACTCCGTAACCGTATCTGCGCTTGCGGTCAAGCCCACCGCCGGAAGCGTTCCCACTAGGATTGACAGTGCAAGCGTAATTGCCAAAGCCCTTTTGCCTACACCGGCTGAGTCGCCGATCTTTTTGAATATCTCTTTGATCGTTTGTCTTTTCTTTTTGAACATTTCTTTCCCTCCCGAATTTTTCCGTTCTGCGTTGCGGATTAATGAAATAATATCCATTTTTCCTTCATTTAAAAAACCCCAAACAGTAGAGTATCATGACTGCCGCGATCACAATTACGGCGATGCAGCCCAAAATAATACGCCGTTTCGCACTGTCATTGGACACCAAATGGTTGCAGATTTCGCAGCTGGTGTCACTCCACGTCACCTTTGCGCCGCAGCAGCGGCAGCGAAAAATTTTCAAGTTCACATAGATTCACCCCACAGGCTTACAAACTTTTACAAAGATACGCTACCATAAAAACGTATGCTATGACCATGCTCGACATAAATAACTGTTTTTACGACATATTTGGAATTTATCTCCCAATTTTTTTATGATATAATATACAAAACAATGATAGGAGGCGATGCTTGATGGCGCTTAAAATTGCAGTTTGCGACGATGTTGCGGCCGATAGACAGTGGTTGGCATCGCTCGTCAAAGCAGAACAGCCTTACTGTGAGCTGACTTCCTACGAGAGCGGCGAGGCACTGCTCTGGGATTTCGAAAGCGGAGCCCGCTTCGATCTCTCCTTTTTAGATATCTTCATGAACGGGATGAATGGAGTGGAGGCGGCGAGGTGCATCCATTCTGCCGACCCCGACACACTTTTGGTATTTGTCAGCAGCAGCAATCATTTTTACCGCGAGGCATACGATCTTTACGCCTTTAACTACCTCATCAAGCCGCTGACGCAGGACAAGCTGGCCAATGTGCTGCACCGCGCCATGGAGCGTTTGAACAAAGACAGGGAGCAGGTTATCCGTGTTTCCTTTAATCATAGCCTGTATACGGTACGCTGTTCACAGCTTCTGTATCTTTCGAGTAGACAGCACGTGATCAATTTCCATATGAAAAATGGAGAAATAGTAAAATCCTATGGCAAGCTGGACGACTTTATCACGCAGCTTCCCGCGAAATTCTTCGTACGCTGCCACCAGAGCTTTATCGTAAACCTGAGCTATGTGACGAATATGACAGGGGACGAATTTGTTCTGGATAAGATAAGGATTCCGGTCTCCAGAGGCTACTACGAACAGGCGTGGGAGAAATACCAGACGCAAATGTTTGATGAGTTTTAGGAACGATAAGAGCAGATTCTATAGCGAATAACGATAAGAATAGAAGGGAGTCAACATGACCTATTTGGCGGAGGTATGGAATGTTATGTCGGATACCCCCAGTCTCGTAGTC
This sequence comes from Bacillota bacterium, assembly GCA_023420245.1. Lineage (GTDB taxonomy): Bacteria > Bacillota > Clostridia > Oscillospirales > Acutalibacteraceae > DATAML01. Next base: position 28,959 of record JAEZWL010000030.1, read on the forward strand.
GCGGTGCTCGGCGGTATGCTGGTTTGTTTTTGCTTTCTGCGGCCGCGCTGGAAGTGGTGGCTTTACCCTGTTTTGCTGACGTTCACTTTCCTTTCCATACCCATACTGGACAAGCTGTTTATATCGGGAAATCAGGAGTCGAACGTTTACAGCATTTTAATAACTGGTCTGGGATATTGGGTCGACATTCTGGTGCTCATCACCTTCCGTGAGCGTTTCGGGGCGACAATCACCCTGCTCTTCACGCTGAGCATTCTCAATCGGATGTTTGTTTTTCTAGGATATGTACTGCATACACTGTTACAAGCTTTGACCCGCGGAGGTATGGACATGGCAGTGTCCGTGGTGCTGGCGATGGCGGTAATGTATGTGATACTTTTCCTCATCTGCTGGTTTTTCCTGCGTAAAAAAGGCCGTGTGCTGATTCAAATGAAGGGGAATCGTCGTAATTGGATCGTACTGGCAGGTATTGCGGTTTCCGCCAAGCTGATCATCGATTTTTGTTCTAACTATGCTTTTAATCTCAACCCGGCTTCTGACAGTAAGATTATCTGGGCCATGATTGCGCTCTGTGTTTTTTACATTGCTGTACTGATTTTGTACCTTTACAGCGTTTCCGCTACGAGAAAGCATTTGGAGCTAAAAGCCTCATCCGACCGGCTGACCTTTGAGAAGGAGGCGCAACAGAGGTATTACGAAACACAATTACACAATCAGGAGGAGCTTCACCGAATGAAGCATGATATGGACGGACACCTGACCACGATTTCCCGCCTGTTGGAGGGGGATAATAAGGATGAAGCCGTCCGTTATCTGGCTGATCTTGGGGATTATGCCGTGAGTCATCAAGAAAAAATCTATTCTGACGACCCATATCTCAATGCGGTGATAACCAACTATGCTGCTGTTTTTGAAGAGAATGGCATCCCGTTCGAGTATGATGTTCAGCTGGGTACAATGGAGCTGCACCATGTGGAAATATGTCTGGCGCTGAACAACGCACTGCAAAATGCGGTGGAAGCCTCGCTGAGGCTGCCACCGGAGCAGCGTTACGTCAAATTACAGGTCAAGGCGAAGCAAGATCATTTTTTATTCCGGCTCACCAACCGGTTTCGTGGCGAGCTCACTGCAGACGGTGGGCTCCCTTGTTCCACCAAGGAAGGCACCGGCCACGGCTACGGTCTGTCGAGCATCCGTAACGCTGCGGAGTCGCTGGGCGGCTTTGCTGTATGCAAAGCCGAAGAGGGTTTGTTTGTGCTGGATGTGGCAATGTAATTGCGACGGAGCTGGTACTCGGTAACATCTAAAATGATGGAATAGCGGCAAGGGTATTTTGAGTGGGCAAGGCGGAGGATTGGGGAATACTGTACGTATTCCGATTGACATTACCAAAGAATAGGTTAGTACAACACAAAAGCGGCTGTGCTTTGACGCACAGTCGCTTTTGTGTTGCATATATATTTCCAATTTTTATTGTATCGGCTCAATTGGCGATCTAACCATTGTTGCGCTTCTTTGTTGGTGAATCATATTTCCTTATCAGTTCAGAGATTCTTTCTTTTGATGGGACTTTGTATTGACTATTATTATATGCCGCATATCCAATCACGGGACAAAAATATAGCAAACAAGACAGTATTAAAATTGTCATCACTAGGATTCGTTTCATACATTGAGTCATTAAGACAGATAGCCGGAAATTAGCCCCGAGGAACATTTATTGTACCGCGGAGGCTAATTTATTTTTAAAATAAAAAATTCTTGACAATTAAAATAAATAAGAGTAATATATTAAAAAGCAAATATATATATATACTATGTATTAGAAATGGGAGATGGCAAGTGAACAGCATCCACAAGATTAAATGCTTCGAAATGTGCAGCTCTGCGTGTATTAGCCGCAGTTCTTTCTGTTGCTGTCATTTTTTAAACAAAATCAAAATACGCCGCCGTGTATTATTCGAATAAAGAACACCTTTTTTCGTACCCCCGGCAGCAAAAACTGCCGGGGGCTTTTCGATATATCCGAATAACAAAAAATGCGTAAGAAAGGAACTGATTGCTATGAAAAGCCACATGTTCAACACAAAACTGATCCACGGAGGAATCGATGGAGACAAACAGACTGGTGCGGTAAGTGTACCGATTTACCAGACCTCTACATACAGGCAAAAAGAATTAGGAGGGAACACTGCCTATGAATATTCAAGAACCGGAAACCCTACCCGTGAGGCAGCGGAAAAGCTGATAGCTGAATTGGAAGAAGGAGTCGCCGGCTTTGCTTTTGCTTCCGGAATGGCCGCCATAGCGACGGTTTTTCTCCTGTTTCACAGCGGTGACAGAATTTTAATTTCCAGCAATGTGTACGGCGGAACTTTCCGTATCCTAGACAAAGTATTTGCCCAGTTCGGTCTGCAATATGAAATTGTTGATACCTCCGATTTGGATTTGCTGGAAAGCAGAATGGAATCCACGGTAAAAGCCGTACTCACGGAAAGTCCCGCCAACCCGCTTCTTACCATTACCGATATTTCCGCGGTTTCGGAGATTGCGCACCGCCACAATGCCCTTTCTATCGTTGATAATACGTTTATGACACCTTACCTGCAAAAGCCGTTGCTTTTGGGTGCCGATATTGTGGTACACAGCGCAACAAAATATCTGGGTGGACACAGCGACCTGGTTGCCGGTCTGGCTGTAACAAATGATGAGGATCTTGCAGAGCGTATCGCATTTTTACAAAATGCGGCCGGTGCAGTTTTGGAACCATTCGATTCCTGGCTGCTGATACGCGGGATAAAAACGCTTTCGGTGCGAATGGACCGGCACTTGGAAAACGCCGTGTTCGTTGCGGATTTTCTTCACGGCCATCCCGCGGTGAATAAAGTCTATTATCCGGGATTTTTCGATTTTAAAGGGTACGAAATCCAAAAAAAACAGGCCTCCGGCGCGGGTGCGATTATTTCGTTTGTCCTTTCGGAAGGTTATGATATCCGGGAATTTTATAAAAGCGTTAATCTGATCACACTGGGCGAAAGTCTTGGGGGAGTCGAATCCTTGGTTTGCCACCCGGCCAGTATGACGCATGCGTCGTTCCCCTACGAATTGCGGCAGAAAATAGGCATTGTCGATAATCTGGTTCGCCTTTCCGTAGGAATCGAAGATAAGAACGACCTTGTAGAGGACCTTGCCGGTGCATTTAAAAAAGCGGAAAGGAGGGAGTTGCTTTGAATTATTATAACGGCATTTGCAGTCTCATCGGGCATACTCCGCTGATGAAGCTGAATCAAATGGGATTCCCCAAAGGTGTGAATGTCTTTGCGAAGCTGGAGCTGTGGAACCCGGGCGGAAGCGTGAAAGACCGCATGGGGGCGGCTCTGATAAGGGACGCGGAGGAGCGCGGAATTTTAAAGCCGGGCAGCACGATTCTGGAAGCCACAGCCGGCAACGCGGGGATTGGAATTGCCTTGGCTGCGCTGGGGAAGGGTTACCGTGTGGTTTTTGCCGTGCCAGAAAAGTTTTCCCTCGAAAAACAGGCATTCATGCGCGCGCTGGGTGCGGAAATCGTTCATACCCCTCTCGAAAAAGGGATGCAGGGCGCATTCGACGAAGTGGAAAAACTGAAAAAAGAAGTTAAGAATCCGGTATTGCTGAACCAGTTTACCAACCAGGCCAATCCGCAAGCGCATTATGAAACAACCGGGCCGGAAATTTTCGACGACCTGGACGGTGAGGTCGACCTTTTGGTGGCAGGCGCCGGCAGTGGCGGCACTTTGACGGGAGCCGCCCGATATTTAAAGGAAAAGCTTCCGCGTCTGCAGTGCGTTATGGCTGACCCGTTCGGTTCTACCATGGGTGGCGGCGAACCGGGGTGCTATGCGATTGAAGGAATCGGCAATACCTTTATGCCGGAAACAATGGATATGAATTTGGTAGACCGGGTCATCAAAGTGAAAGATGAGGAGGCGACTGCCGAAGTACGGCTCCTGGCGGCGAAGGAAGGGATTCTTGCTGGCTCATCGTCCGGTGCCGCGTTATCAGCGACCCGGAAAGCGGCGGATTTCGCGGAAAACGGCAGCAACATCGTTATAATACTCCCGGACCGCGGCGACCGGTATTTCAGTAAAAACCTGTATGGTTAAACCCGGGTAAAGGATACCCGTTCAAGCGAAAGCTTAACTGCTCTGTCATTTCCGTGGTCGGAAAGAGTATTTATCGGCTGATATAAAAAAATTATGATTGGAGGTAATTATGAGTAAAATCAATTTACAAATACCAGAGGTCTCGATTCGTGAGATCCGTCTTAATTCTATCACGGGGTTTCAGGGCAGCGCCGAAGAACTGGTAAAATGTTCACGCTGCGGATTAAAAGACAAAACCCGTTCCTTTTCTCAGTGTCTAGGATGCTCCGCTTCGCAGGCAGCATGTATGGTGATCTTAATTCAGGATGCGGCGGTAATCAGCCACGGCCCTGTGGGCTGTTCTTCCTGCTTTCATGAATATTCGTTTACCTATCGGGTAAATTCCCCTTTGCGCGGCGTCGATAAACCGACACAGCGGAAAATATTCTCCACAAATTTGCAGGAAACCGATACGGTGTACGGCGGTTCACAAAAGCTTGCGGCAGGGATTCGGGAAGTATATGAGCGTACCCACCCCAATGCCATCTTTGTATTGACCTCTTGCGCCGCCGGAATCATCGGCGACGATGTGGAAAGCGTCTGCGATGAAGCGGAAGAAGAGCTTCAAATACCGGTCGCGGCCATTTACTGCGAGGGGTTCCGCTCCAAAGTGTGGACCACCGGCTTTGACGCAGGTTACCACGGGATTGCCAGAAAGCTGATAAAACCGGCGCGCGAAAGAAGAACCGATATGATTAATGTCGTCAACTTTTGGGGCTCCGATATTTTCAGCGAGTGGTTTGCCGCTTTTGGCGCCAAGCCGAATTACATTACGCCGTATTCCACCGTAGAAAGTCTCCGCTGGTCTTCGGAGGCAGCCGCTACCATTCAGGCATGCCCTACGCTTGGCTCGTATCTGGGCGCGGCGCTGGAGCAGGAGTTCGGGGTACCGGAAATCAAAGCCGCACCGCCCTACGGAGTGGCACAGACAGACCGGTGGTTCCGGGAGCTGGGTAAAATCCTTCATAAAGAGGAGCAGGCAGAGAATTTGATTGCGGCGAAAAAAGCGGAGTATCTTCCGAAAATTGCCGCCCTGCGTGAGAAACTGAAAGGAAAGACCGCTTATGTTACGGCGGGAGCCGGTCATGGTCACGCGCTGCTTTCTATTCTGGGCGAGCTTGGGATGGAAGTAAAGGGCGCAGCGCTTTTTCATCACGACCCCCTTTACGACAACGGCAGCGCGGAAAGTGATTTACTGTCTCAGAGAGTAAAAGATTACGGGGATGTGCCGAATTTCAACGTCTGCAACAAGCAGGAATTCGAGCTGGTAAATATGCTGAACCGCTTGCGCCCGGATGTGCTGCTGGCAAGGCACGGCGGCATGACTTTATGGGGCGCGAAGCTGGGAATCCCTTCGCTTCTAATCGGCGATGAGCATTTCGGAATGGGCTATGAAGGCATCGTACGTTACGGTGAGCGGATTGTGGAAACGATCGAAAACGACGAGTTTGTAAAAAATCTTGAAAAGCATGCGGTAAATCCGTATACAAAATGGTGGCTTTCACAGAAGCCGGATACATTTCTGAATCGGGGGGACGGTAAATGAGCGGAATTATTGAACAGGAGCGTTATACCTGCGCCATCGGCGCGCTGCAAACTGTGGTGGCCATACCGAAAGCAGTTCCAATCCTTCATTCCGGACCCGGATGCGGAACTATGATTCAGGGCTTCTTTGAGCGTTCAACGGGTTACGCAGGCGGAAGCACCTCTCCCTGCACGAATTTCAGCGAGCAGGAAGTCGTATTCGGCGGAATCAATCGTCTGAGGCAGATTATTACCAATACATATAAAGTTCTGGATACAGATTTACAGGTGGTATTGACCGGCTGCACAGCGGGAATTGTAGGCGACGACGTGGAAAGCCTGGTCGATGAATTCCGTGAGGAAGGCAAACCGATCGTAGCGGTGGAAACGGCAGGCTTTAAATGCAACAACTTTGAATCCCACAGCCTTGTGGTAAACGCTATCATCGACCAATACGTCAACCTTTACGAAGAAAACAATCCGGCCAGAAAAGAAAAAAACACGGTCAATCTTTTCGCTTCGCTGCCGTATCAGGATCCGTTCTGGAAAGGAAATCTAGGAGAATACAAGCGGCTTCTGGAGGGTATCGGTCTTAAGGTTCATGTCCTGTTCGGTCCAAAATCCGGCGGGGTAAGCGAATGGCAGCAAATTCCCCGCGCCAATTTTAACATTCTGGTTTCCCCGTGGTACGGGCTGCCGATCGTTGAACACTTAAAAGAACGCTACGGACAGCCGTTCACTCAGTTTCCGCATATCCCAGTCGGGGCGAATGAAACCGAGCGCTTTTTGCTTCAGGCGCTGGCCTTTGCTCAGGAGCAGGGGGCGGATATCGATAAAGCCGCCGCCGAAGATTTTATCCGCCGCGAGCGGGAAGCGTATTACGAAGAAATCGATAACCTTGCTACGTTTCTGCTTGAATTTCGCTACGGACTTCCGAACCATGTTCATATCATACACGATGCAGGTTATGTGCTAGGGTTGTCAAAATTCCTTCTGCATGAAGTCGGAATCGTACCAAAGGAACAATTTGTAGTGGATAATACCCCGGAGCAGGTTCAGGAGAAAATCAGGGCGGAACTGAGGGCGTCGTCAGATAAGCGCGATATTCCACTGACGTTTAATCCGGACGCCGGCAAAGCGCAGGATATCATCCGCGGACTTTCCCATCACGGACGCGGGCTGATTATCGGCAGCGGCTGGGATAAAGAACTGGCCCGCGAGAAAAATTATGATTTTCTTTCCGCGGCAGCTCCCTCACCCTATCGCCTCGTGTTAACCACGAATTATGTCGGGTTTACCGGGGGGCTCCGAGTGATTGAAGATATATACGATACCGTTTTAGCTGCGTATCGTTAATTTATAGGGGAGGTGGCCAAATGTCAATCAGAGCCGCGTTTGCAAGCATGGACGGAATCTACGTTGATCAGCATTTCGGGAGTGCCCGGATTTTTCAGATTTTCGACATCGGGGAAAACTCTTCTCAATTAGTCGAATCCCGCAGTACGCCGGCCCTCTGCCGGGGGAACTGTGAAGGAGGTTTTGATCACCTGCTGAGCGCGCTGCACGACTGTGACGCTGTGTTTGTCAATAAAATAGGAGAATCAGCGGCGGAATTTATGATTCAGCGCGGCAAGCGGGTTTTTGAAGCATCCGGACCGGTGGAAGATATTTTATGCGAGCTCATAGAGGAAAATCTGCTTCGCGAGTAAGAATGGGGGTTATTATGGTCAGAACTTTTTCAGAACTAACAAAAGTGCATCCCTGCTTTTCTGTCGGCGAAAAAGTGAACAAAGGACGGGTACATTTGCCGGTTTCCCCCGGGTGCAATATTTTCTGCCGCTTCTGCGACAGAAAAATCAATGATATTGACATCCGTCCCGGTGTGGCGTCCGCAATCATTTCTCCACAGGAGGCGGTCGAGGTCGTTCGAAGGGCGATTGCGCTTTGCCCCGATATTACGGTGGCAGGCGTTGCGGGGCCGGGGGATACGCTGGCAACGCCGTATGCCCTGCAAACCTTCCGTCTCCTGAAAAAGGAATTCCCAAATATAATCAAGTGTATGAGTACAAACGGATTGCTTCTGCCCGAATATGCGGATCAAATTATTGACGTGGGGATCGATACCCTCACGGTTACCGTCAACTCGGTTGACCCGCTGATACAGGCAAATATATGCAGCGGAATCGTGTATCACGGAAAACGCTATGAAGGGAAAGAAGCAGCCGAAATTTTGATTCACAACCAAATTACGGGGATAAAAATGGCGGCGCAGACTGGAATTACCGTGAAAGTTAATACGGTCCTGATTCCGGAAATCAACGCGGAGCATATCGAAACGGTTGCGAAAACCGTAAGCGAGGCGGGAGCGCAAATTTATAACATTATTCCCCTGATTCCGCAGCACGAACTCGCGTGGTGCTCCGCGCCGGATTGCGCGCTGATCGGTAATATCCGCAGTAAGGCGGAAGCATACATCCATGTGTTCCGCCATTGCCAGCGGTGCCGCGCGGACGCGGCGGGCATCCCGGGCGGGGAGGATTTTTCGAGGCAAATCTATATCCGTCCCATAAAACAGGAAAATACATTCTCTCATGGATAACCTGACTGCACCAAAGGCTTCCGGGAGGATTTGTTTTAATATGAAATAAAGGGGGTGGTGTTATATGACGTGTGACTGTGATATGCCGGATTCCGATATGGCAGACTGTACCGAAACACGATATTTGAGAGGAGAAAACATATGTCAAATGAAGCATCAAATACCGCGTATCAGTTTGATACGCAGAAAGTCCGGGCGGGATATGAGCCCAAGGATCACAACTACGCTGTTTCACCGCCGATTTACGCCACCGCGTCCTATGATTTTCGGGATGTGGAAAACGCCGTCAATCTGTTCGGCCTGCGGGAGGCCGGGTTTCTCTACACCCGTGTGGGGAACCCGACCGTAGCCGTTTTGGAGGAACGCGTAAAAACGCTGGATGGCGCGAGCGCGGCGATCGCTTTGGGCTCCGGTATGGCGGCAATCAGCTACACCCTGCTGAACCTTGCCGAAGGCGGCGGAAGAATCCTGACTTCTCCTTACCTTTACGGCGGGAGCGCAGACAGTTTCAAGAAGGTTTATCCGAAATTCGGAATTTATTTTGATCAGGCAAAAAACATAAAGGAGCCGGAGAAATTGGCGGCGGAAATTAAGCCTGACACGAAAGCGATTTATATCGAAAGCATCAGCAACCCCAGCGCGGTGTTGCTGGATGTGGACGCAATCGCGAAAGTTGCCCACGAACACGGTATCCCGCTGGTGGTGGACAATACGGTGGCAACGCCGTATCTATACAACCCGATCGCGCACGGGGCGGATATCGTGGTGTATTCCGCCACAAAAGGGCTTAACGGTCACGGAAACCTTATTGCCGGCTTGGTGCTGGAAAGCGGAACGTTCCAGTATGCCAGCGAAAAATTCCCTCAGTTTTCTGAAAAATATTATACACTGCGCGATTCGGACGGGAATTTCCGCAGTTTCCCGGAGGTGTTTCCCGACGCGCCGTTTACCAGCCGGATTCGGTTTAATTATCTGAATTATTTGGGCGCGGCCCTTTCTCCCTTCGACGCGTATCTGGCTATCATCGGTCTGGAAACCCTTTCGGAGCGTCTGGAGAAGCAGGTACATAACGCCCATACGCTGGCTCAGTACCTTTCCGTTCACGAGGCGGTGGAATGGGTACGCTATCCGGCGCTGCCGTCCAGCCCTTACCATACCCTATATCAGCGTGACTTCAAAAAGGGCGCGGGCGGGCTTCTGTCTTTTGGATTCAAGGGAACGCAAAAACAGCGGGAGGCATTCCTGAATGCGCTCCGTTTGTTCCACTATCATGTCAATATCGGGGACGCGCGTTCGCTTATCGTCAATTCTCCTCAAACCACTCACGGCGAGCTGGAAGCACATGAAAAGGAAGCCGCCGATCTTCCCGAAAACCTGATCCGGATATCCGCCGGACTGGAAGACTCCGCCGATCTCATTTCTGATCTGGAACAGGCTTTTCATAAGGCTCTTTCGTAAAATTGAGATGGAGGAGAGTTCAGAATGAAATTATTAAAGAAATCTGCAGGTGCCGTTTCAATTCTTCTTGCATTGACCATATCATTTTCAGCCTGCGGCATATCGGATGCCGTAACCCCGCCAGGTTCAAAGAGCAGTACCCCGGGCAAAGCGCAAAGCACGGCGAATAGCCAATATAAATACGGACAAATCGATATTCCCGGGAAGGACGGTTCTTTGTGCGGCGCACCTATTTACATAGCCTATGAAAAAGGTTTTTTCGCCGAAGAAGGGTTTGATGTCAATTTAATTTCCGCCGATACCGAAACCCGGAAAATCGGGCTGAACAACGGAACGATTCCAATCGTAAACGGAGATTTTCAGTTTTTCCCTTCCATCGAGGAAGGCGTGCAGGTCAAAGTGGTGGATGGTCTCCACAAGGGCTGCATCAAGATCGTGGTTCCGGGCAACTCCCCAATCAAATCCGCCGCGGACTTAAAGGGCAAAAAAATCGGCGTTGACGAAATCGGCGGGACTCCGTTCCAGGTCGCCAGTGTCTGGCTGGAAAACCACGGTGTAGTCGCCAAGGATAACAAAGAGGTGACGTTTGTCCCTTACGGCGACGGTAATCTTGAAATCGAGGCGAACACCAAAGGGGATATTGACGCCGCTGCCATCTGGGATCCGTTCGGTTCTCTGGCTGTGAAAAACAAAGGCTTTAGAGTGATATTTGATCTCGCGACGGACCCGATTTTTTCCGATAAATTCTGCTGCTTCCTGTATGCATCCGAAAAGGTATTAAAGGAAGACCCTCAAAAGATCGCGGCGCTCCTGCGGGCTTACAACAAGGCGCAGGATTGGATTCATAGCAACCCGGAGGAAACGGTTAAAATCATCTCCGAAAAGAAATATTCCGATATTTCGGATACGGAGCTGGCGGCGGAACTGATAAAAAGCTATCAGTATCCTTCTGTGCAGGAACAAAAAAACAAAGCGACAAACACGAAAGCAAACGTATTATATTTCGTAAAAGAGCTTTCAAAGATCGGGTACCTAAAAACAAAAGACCCCGATAATTTTGCAAGCCAAATTTTTTACGAGGTGCCAAATAAATAAACCGACCTTCGGGAGGTGATTATGAACCATGAGCAGTATTCTATGTTCAACAAATAATAGCTGTGCCGGGACTGCGGTTTCCAACCGCAGTTCCGGCACAAAGGACGGGGTATCGAACCGAAAATATCTATGCTCCGTCCTGCTTACCCTTTTTGGGTTGATTATAGCGGAAATTGTCAGCATTACTGTCCCCAACCGGCAGGAATCCAACGATACCGCTTACCGTTTTGCACTGTGCGGACTAATCGCGCTGTACTTTAGTATCTTCGCGCTATTCTGGTTTGACGACACGGGGCGCGCAAGATATGTCGGCAGGGCTCCCTTTCGCTTCGCAATGGGGATTGTCCTGACCGTTTGGGACTTGCTGGCCACAAAGCTTGCCGTCCTTCCAATGCCGTTTTTTCCCGGACCTTCAAAGGTAGCGGGGGTTATTCTGGACGAATACGGCTTTTTGCTGGAAAACACCGGATACTCCTTGCGCTTGTTTTTTCTTGGGTTTTTGTCCGGCATCCTATTGGGTGTCGGTACCGGGATACTAATCGGCTGGTTCCCTAGAGTTTACTATTGGGTGTTCCCCGTTCTGAAAATTACCGGGGTTGTTCCGGCGGTGGCATGGATGCCTTTTGCGCTGACCGTCCTGCCGACGTCGTTTGTAGCGGGCGTATTCCTGATCGCGATCTGCGCCTGGTTCCCGGTTGCGTTTATGACGGCGCAGGGGATTGAAAGCACCCACAGAGTTTATTATGAAGCGGCAAAAACGCTTGGGGCAAAGCAAAGCTACCTGCTGTTCCATGTGGCGCTGCCCAATGCCGTTCCGCAGATTTTCACCGGGATTTCCACCGCGAACGGTCTTGCCTTTACGACCCTTGTCGTTTCAGAAATGATGGGGGCTAAGGGAGGGCTCGGCTATTACATCAACTGGGCGAAAGCGTGGTCCTCCTACTACAAGGTATACGCGGCGATCATCATTATGGCCGTACTTTTCTCGTTGATTATGAAAGCCATCACCCTGATTCAGAACCGTCTGCTCTTCTGGCAAAGGGGGCTGGTGAAATGAGCCTTGAAAACCTCATAGAAATCACGTCGGTTGACCGTACATATCTCGATACGGGGGACAACACGGTGGAGGCTCTTCAGAAAATCGACCTCACCGTGAAAAAGGGTGAGTTTCTGTCGATTATCGGTCCCTCCGGCTGCGGGAAAACCACGTTGCTGCGCCTGATTGCAGGGCTTGATACACCGGAATCAGGAGAAATTATACTGGAAGGTCAAAAAATCACCGGACCGGGCCCGAATCGTGGCTATGTGTTTCAACAGGGCAGCTTGTTCCCGTGGCTTACGGTGGAAAAAAACATTGCGGTCGGGCTGAAAGCCCGGGGAGTTTACCAAGAAAGCAAAGCTGATGTCCATTCCTTTATTGACCTGATCGGACTGAGTGGCTTTGAAAAATCCTATCCCCATCAGATCTCCGGCGGCATGGCGCAGCGGGTAGCCATTGCGCGTTCGCTGATCAACCGCCCTTCCGCACTTCTGTTGGATGAGCCGATGGGCGCTTTGGACGCCTTTACCAGAGCCGATTTACAGGATAAACTGCTGGAACTCTGGAAAAGAGACGGCACAACCATGGTTCTTGTAACGCACGATGTGGACGAAGCGGTTTACTTGAGCGACCGGATTGTCATCATGACACCGCGCCCCGGCAAAATAAGTGAAATACTGCCGGTTCGGCTGCCGCGGCCCCGGAACAGAGGCAGTGATGCTTTTATAGAGATTCGCAGGAGCATACTGGAAAAGCTGAATTTCATCAGCGCTACACCACAGCCGGAATATACGATATAAGGAGAAATCAGAATGTCCGAAAAGCAACTCAGACAAATTGCAATTTACGGAAAGGGTGGAATCGGTAAGTCCACCACAACACAGAATCTTACCGCGGGTCTGGCGGAAGCAGGCAACCATGTTATGGTCGTAGGCTGCGACCCAAAGGCAGACTCCACAAGGCTGCTGCTGGGCGGGTTAAACCAGAGCACGGTGCTCGATACCATGCGGGAAACCGGAGGCGCGGTGGAACTGGAGGACATTATGCGCGAGGGATACCTCGGAACAAAATGTGTGGAATCCGGCGGGCCGGAACCGGGGGTCGGCTGCGCGGGGCGCGGGATCATAACATCGATCAGTCTGCTTGAGCGGCTCGGCGCATACACCGATGATCTGGACTACGTTTTTTACGATGTGCTGGGCGACGTCGTATGCGGCGGGTTTGCCATGCCGATTCGTGAGGGAAAAGCAAAGGAGATTTACATTGTGGCCAGCGGTGAAATGATGGCCCTTTATGCGGCCAACAATATATCGAAAGGAATTGCGAAGTTTGCGCAAAAGGGTGGTGTTCGTTTGGGCGGCATTATCTGCAACAGCCGCAATGTTGACCGGGAGGTCGAATTACTGCGGGCCTTTTCAAAAGAGCTCGGTACACAGCTTATCTATTTCGTTCCGCGCGATAATGTGGTACAAAGGGCAGAAATTCGCAAGAAAACCGTAATTGAGTACAGTCCGGAGGTGCGTCAGGCACAGGAATACCGGAACCTGGCAAAGGCAATCGATGAAAACGATATGTTTACCATTCCCAGACCGATGACGCAAGCACGGTTGGAAGAAATATTACTGGAATACGGACTATTAGATACTGTGGATGATTACGCAATTTAGGCAACCCTTTTATGATTAATCTAGTTAGGAAAGAAGATATTTTATATGAAAAATCGCTTGTTTTCCGGAATTGGCGCCGTTATTTCCGGTCTTCTTATTTCCTTCGGACCTCAAACCCTTTTTAAAGCATGTGGGCCAAAAGAAAACGGCTCCTGGATGCTGTGCCATTGGACCACTCAGGCAGAGCTTGGCGTCGGATTGCTGATTGCCGCTTCAGGCATCCTTTTCCTCCTCTCCTCATCAGGAAAGGTACGCTTGGGGATCAGCTTTGCCACCGTGCTTGCGGGAATTCTGGTTATTTTGTTTCCGACCATTTTAATTGGCGGATGCGCGATGAAAACCATGACCTGCCAGAGTTTAACCTTCCCAGTGCTGGAGGTGATTGGGGCTATTACCGTGATCGGTTTTGCGGTCAATACATGGTTTTTGCTTATTCAAAACCAGACCGAGAAGAAAGGAACAGATAATGCGAAGGCATCGTAGTTTCACTTTTCTGAATTTCGCGCTCAGTAACCTGAAACGCCGACCGTTCCGCACCGCGGCCATGGTTATCCTTGTTTCTGTTTTATCCTTTGCGCTGTTTTCCGGTTCGCTAATTTCCTTAAGTTTAAAAAACGGAACGGATGGACTCTCAAAGCGGTTAGGGGCCGACATATTAGTCGTTCCAAAGGGTTATGACAGTAAAACGGAGAATATCATATTGCGCGGAGAACCCAGTACATTTTACATGGAAAAGGCCTCGGCTGAGAAAATATCCGCCGTCAGAGGGGTTAGAGCCGTGTCGCCTCAACTATTTATCGCTTCTCTCAATGCCGATTGCTGCTCGGGAACCATACAGATCATCGGCTTTGACGAAAAAACGGATTTTACCGTCGAACCGTGGATAAAAAGCAAACTTGGCGAAAATTTGTCCGATAACGAACTGGTTGTCGGGGCGGGTATCGCGGGGGAAGTCGGCAAGAAACTCCATTTCTTTGGCCGGGATTACGTGGTTGCGGCAAAAATGGATGAGACGGGTACAGGCTTTGATACTTCTGTGTTTATGAACCTGGCGGCCGCGGAAAGAGCAGCAGGGGATTATGCCGCAAAAAGCGGTGCAAAGAAACCGCCGGCAGGTTCTGTGTCATCCTTGACCGTATCTGTTGCGGATGGCAATTCTGTCAGCGATGTAGCGGACAATATAAGTGGCGTATTGGATAAAAACAAAACTTCGCTGATTGTCTCACAAAGGATACTAAGTAATATTGCCGGCAACTTGCGTTCAACAATATACTTGGTCACGGCGCTGATCGTGCTGTTATGGGTTTTATCTGTTTTGGTTCTTGGAGTGGTATTTTCGGTCCTTCTTAACGAAAGAAAGCGTGAATTCGGAATGATGCGCACTATGGGCGCAACCAGAAAAAAGTTGTCGCATCTGGTGCTTTTGGAGTCAGGATTCATCAGCCTGCTCGGGGGCGGGATTGGGATTGTGCTTGGTGCTTTGCTGATCCTTCCCTTTCAGGTGTTGATACAACGGGTGATCAGCATGCCCTATCTGCAGCCATCCGCCGGGCAGTTTGCTGTTATAATCACCGCAAGCCTGATCTTATCCTTTATAGCGGGGCCGTTTTCTTCGCTTGCCTTGGTATTAAAGATAAGCTTAGGGGATGCCTATACGGTAATACGGGATGGTGACATATGATTCTGGAAGTACAAAATCTTATAAAAGAATATGTTCGGGGCAGCATTTCTTTCCGCGCGGTGGACGATGTGTCATTGAAAATCAATAAGGGTGATTTTGTGTGCATATTCGGCCGTTCCGGAAGCGGAAAGAGTACGCTGCTTAATTTATTGGTGGGTCTTTTAACGCCGACATCCGGAAACGTCCGTTTTGAAGGAAAGGATTATCGTACCCTTTCTGACAAAGACAGTTCCCTTTTAAGAAATACGAAATTAGGATATATCATGCAGGGACAAAGTGTTTTACCGAATTTGACGGTATTGCAGAATGTTTTACTTCCGGTTACTTTTTTCAAGCGGGATGAAGATTTGAAAAGCAGGGCACTTGAACTGCTTGATAAGGTCGGACTCTTTCATCTAGCCTCGCAGTATCCCGCAAACCTTTCCGGTGGAGAAATGCGCCGTATCGCGATTGTCCGGGCGTTACTCACATCACCCGAATTGTTGATTGCGGATGAGCCGACTGGCGATTTGGATGAAGAAACCACACGGGAGATTATGAAGCTGTTTGCTTCCGTGGCGGAAGAAGGAGCCGCTGTTCTGATGGTAACCCATGACGTAGGCACGATGTGCTTTGCAAAGCGCTTCTACACTATGAAATCCGGATTACTGGAAGAGATGTGAACCAAAAGAAAGAACTTTTTCTGAATAGGAGCTTAAATTCCGGGATGGTTCATGTAGAGGAACAGATATAAAATGTTCATTACAAAGAAATATCCGGTATCAATTGCCGCCAATACAGCAATTCATTTCAACAGTTTTGCGTTTTGGTTTGAGAAAGAGCGATTCTTCCTTTTTTGTTTGCAAGCATCCTTCCTGCTCCATCAACATTATGTTTAGAAAAGGTTGACCACAAGTAACACATTTTATTGGATCTCTAAGGTTTTTAATATCGGATTTACTTAGTTCCCATAATGCCTTAAACTCTAATAAATAGTTATATACCAATGTCGACTCATCGCAAATATTTAAATCTTATAAGAAATGAGCAGCCCTGCTTCTATGAGACGCTCTTGCCTTTACATAGGCAGGGCGTTTTTTGCGCTTAACTTCGGATAACTCGCTATTCAAACTGCGAAGTTCAGAAGGCTTTGTAGCTGCCGAGTATGCTAATAAAAAATGGTTCAATCGGCTAAAATAACCACTCATTGCAATTTATTGCCATTTTGCGCAATGCTTCTACAAATTTTCCAACTTGAAAGCCGTCACAAACCGCATGATGACATTGTATGGCAAGAGGCATTAGAGTACGATTATTTTCATTTTTATATTTTCCAATGGTGAAGATAGGCAAAAGATAGTTTCCATCAGAAAAAACATTGATGTTGAATGCAGTAAAATCCAGCCACGGAACACTGGACACATTAAATGTATTGGGTGGTACATGATCTTGTGGAAAAAGAACTCCGTTCGCATACTGTGCCGTATCCTGCAAATACGCTTGATAAAATTTATCAAAGCAACAATCATATTTTGTCCACACGGCTGAGAAAGTTTCCTTCTCCATGTTCAAAAATGTATACATCGGGTCAATGACATCCCAATATCCCAAACGGTGTTCTTCATTGGTTGTCATTCGAAACTCAGGAAATTGGTTCACAATGGTTGACAGCATATAGATTTGAGCAGGATAGGCTTTCACTCCTCGCTCTTTTATCAGAACAAGCAAATTAGAAACATCAATATCTACCGTCAAACTATAGGAGCATCGGACATCGTTTTTATAATGATCATAGTGACTTTTTCTTGCCCACTGTTCCATTTGTATTTCAATAAAATTCATAATATTAACCTCCTAAAAATATAAAAATATAAATTTCAGGAGGCTATATCGCTTGCTTTTATCATAATCGTTCACCACCTTAATTATTATAATTTCTGATTATACAAATAATCAGTCCTGATCCCCTTCGTAGAGTGTAAACATTATGCGAAGCCGGCTCTAATTTTACCGAAATTTCTAGATGAAAGTCGCTGGATCTATAGCTTTTTTGCTTAGTCTCCATTTGGAATACTGCGGATCATATCCGAGAATAACTGACTTAAATATATCACCCACAGAAACTTCATCACTAATAAAACGAATATACTTATCAGCCAGTTGGCTTATATGTATACTGCCGACATATCGTTTATTATTCTTCTCAAACTCCACTATTACATAACTTATTCCAACATTCAAAACAGTTGCCTCGACCACATCACCAATCTGAGGAGGATCGTTGCGTTTTAATCCATAGTCTTGTTTTGATCCAATGGATAATGCGCTGTCAAGCGCATGGTGAATCATGAGCCGCCATTCATCTGATAAAATCACATTGTCGTCACCTTTGTGTTGCCATCTATATGTTTTGGAAAGGGGTAAATAGTTGCCCAAAAATCCGAGTCTATACAAATCGTTCAATACTTCAACGAGTTTATACGCTATACTATTGAAATTGTTTTATAAGTCGATCAAATTGCATGCAACCCATATCGCCTTTAAATATCTCATATGAGCAAGCGTAAATATTTTCTTGATTAACAATATTTAAATAGACTTTATTATTTGCACTTTCGGCTTTTTTAAGTATGAAACTTAACATATCCAAGGAAGGATTAATTTGCAACTGTATTTCATTTATGGCAATAATGATTTTACTATTTTCTACATAGCCACAACTTGCTAGAGTTGCATTGCTTCT
Source organism: Bacillota bacterium (assembly GCA_023420245.1). Taxonomy (GTDB): domain Bacteria; phylum Bacillota; class Clostridia; order Oscillospirales; family Acutalibacteraceae; genus DATAML01. The sequence goes on from JAEZWL010000030.1 coordinate 46,925, forward strand.
AAGTGCTTTGATGGTCTCGTCTGGCAATCCAATATTCAATTGCAATTCCTGATGGTCATGATAAGATTCAATTCCAACACCCTGTTGAATTTCCTTTCTTTCTATCAGCCCTAATCGTTCGTTTAAATTTGTCTGTTTATGGATTTCAAATATTTCTTTCACAATATTAAATAGCAGTTTGAAATTATCTTTCGAAATCGTATTAAAAGGAGCTATTTCATTGAGTATATTATCTGCAAATTCATTTTTTGACAATGTATAAACTTTTTTTAATTTACCCGCTTTGATTAAACTCTTAAGTTCATTTTTATCCGGAATCTCTAGATTTTGATTATCAACATATACTTCATCATCTATAATTAAATTAGGCATATTGTCTCTGGCCTTTAATGAGTAGATTTTGCTATCCGTTTTTTTCTCATTAAAATTAAATTCACTACTTAGATATAGTCGCTTATTATCCCTATCTTTTGTTTTTATCTCACTGTCAGTATAATAATTTTCTATACTGATTGCAGGTGTGTTTTTTCGGAACTCGGGTAAAGGTAATATTACAGCATAAACATTATTTCCTAAATAGCAATAGCCTTGGTCGCTTTTATAAAGTTTGTTAATATCGTCTTTATCAGAGTCGAAGACAAATATGCGAAGCTTTTCATTTGGAAAAAGTGCGTTATATTGACATATAGTATTTAAAGTATTTGCGCCACTCAATTTTTTATCTTTAAGCCTATCATTATCATCGGATAAACTTTCGTCATATTCTAAAAATTTAAATTTCAAATTACTATATAAGCCCTCTGCGTTAAACTTTTTGAAAGCCGATTTCAAATGTTTCCAATCAGTTTTGCCTTCTGTAATAATCAAATTTTGATTTATATTTATCAAGTTGTGAATAAGTCTTTCTTTATTAGGTACAAAAGATTTAATGTAAATATCCGTAGTTATTTTTTCATTTTTTAATATTATCAGAACTTCGTCTTCTACATAACTTTTTTCTGTTTGAATAATTTCACCAGTTGAAATAATAAGACGATCTTCGTCCTCATTTCCATATAAAAATAGCAAATTTGAATATAAACTTACATCTGCTATCTTAAATTTATTATAACTAATAGCATAGTCATGCATAGAATCATTAACGTTCTTTTTTACAATTAGTTTTACATAAACCCACTTTCCTTCAAATTGATTTACTATTTTAATAGCATCTTCTTTTGAAGTTTTGACTAGCCTTATATCTGATGGTAAATTATTATACTTCATAGAGTTACTTTCTCCTAACAATTTTAATCATCTATATATGGAAAATCAGACGTGAATGATAAGCAGTCAAAGCCCAAAAATCATCGGATTTTTGGCTGTCTACCTCCAATTAAAAGAGGTTCATAGTCCACATCTTCGACCTGTTCCTACTCGTACCTGAAAGCTCTCAAAAACATCCATTCTGTTCTCTCACGCTTAGTACAGCTTTTGGACTTGTTTCCACGAGACGAAAATCGGCTGTCGTAAACACCCTGTTTTCAACATAAAAGGCCACGAAGAGCGCCTCTTTTACCCCTGCTTTTCTACCCTCGACTTCAATACTACCGTCTCTACATGAAACGAGAGTCTTATATTGATCAGGCTCTATAAATGTTTACATTTTAGTGATTTTGAGAGAACTGGATGAGGAGTTCCTGCTATGAAATTATGCCAATCTTGTTAATCCGTACGAGGGAACATGTCCAATAAAAACATCCCGCGTTTGGGAAAACGGCAAGGCTTTTTATAGCTGCTATAACAATATTGATATAGGATAAGCTATTCCCCAGTCTTTTTTGTCAATTTATGCCGCAGCGTGTTGAGCTCGTCTATCATAGCAGGACGACGCTTATATTTTTCGGCAAACTCGTCGATTAGCTTTAGCGCCTCTTGCGTACCGCCAGCCGAATTCAATTCCCGGATGGACGCACATATTTTTTTATATCCGTGTCGGTCAGAAGCCTCTGCTGCTGCGCGTACAATTTCCAACTTGTAAATATCGAACACAACTTCCGGAGAATATTCAGCCAGGGCCCTGCCGTATTGAAATACGGTACTTGGACTCTGTGTGACTTCGTTGAGCAGCAAAAGCCAATCGTGTTCAGCGTTGAGAATATACATATATACCGGCGATGTTTTGTACCTTGCACGGATTGCCGGGTATTCGCTCTCCCAATTTTCACCGTAGAGCGCTTTCATTTTATCATAGTATTGCGTTTGCCCCTGAAAAACGAGTTTGTCCGCAATATCAATTTGCTTTTTTGTCTCACCGGTAGCGTCATAGATATCGAACAGTAAGTGCATCCACTTCTCCGCACGATTATAATAATTTTCATTGGAATGTATAGGTTAAAATGATGTGACCCAATAAAAGAGGAAGTAAAAGCCCTCCATGTGATAGAATGAGTTCACCACAAACCATTCCACAGGAGAGGACAGAAACTTCCCATGAAGAGATTAGCACAG
>JAEZWL010000052.1 GCA_023420245.1 Bacillota bacterium
GTCCTCTGGAGCTGATGCACAATGAGCTGGGAATCTATATCGGTATGACGCATATCCTGCTTCCTTATATGATTCTTTCCCTTTACCCGGTCATGCAGGGGATTGACCGGAACCTGATTCTGGCTTCCCGTACGCTTGGCGCGACCAAGCGCTCCTCTTTTTTTCGGATTTTCGTCCCGCTCAGCATGTCCGGTGTCTCCTGCGGTTCTATTCTCGTCTTTGTGATGAGCATCGGCTATTTCATCACGCCGTCTTTGCTCGGCGGCACCAATAACGTGATGATCTCCCAGACCATTCAGGTGCAGGTCAATAAGCTGATGAACTGGCCGTTTGCCTCCGCTGTTTCCATCATCCTCCTGCTTTTCACCTATGTGCTTCTGGTGATTTCCAAGAGAGTGATGCATGTGGAAAAACTCTGGTAGGAAGGATGAATGAATTATGCTATGGGTTGTTGTGGTTCTGATTTTACTTTTTCTTGTGATGCCGGTGCTCATTATCATTCCAATGTCGTTCAGCTCGTCCCGGTATCTCGAATTTCCGCCTCCGGGCTTTTCCACGCAGTGGTATCAGGCTTTCTTCGGTGACGCACAGTGGGTCAATTCGTTGAAAATCAGCGTGGAGCTTGCCGTAATTACCACCGTTTTATCGCTGATATTAGGTGTTCTCGCGGCGGAAGGGCTGACGAAAACGGAATTCAAGGGTAAAAATATGCTGATTGAGATGTTCATGATGCCGATGCTGGTACCCGGCATTATCGTCGGCATGGCGATCTATCGGTTTGAAGCCGGAATCAGCCTTTCCGGCACGTTCTCCGGGCTTGTTATCGCCCATACGCTGATGGCGGTTCCGTTTGTCATCCGCACCGCGCTGGCGAGCATGGCGGGGCTGAACCCGAATTTTGAGCTTGCCTCCCGAAGCCTTGGCGCAAACAGCTTCGTAACGTTCATGCGCGTTACCGTACCAATGCTGAAATCGGCGCTGTTTTCGGGCGCGATGTTTGCCTTTGCCACCTCCTTCGATGAGATTATTGTGACCCAGTTCCTCTGCGGTGTAAAAATATCGACGCTCCCCAAGAGAATCTGGGATGGTCTGAACCAGCAGCTCAATCCCACCATTACCGCCATCGCGGCAATTGTTATCATCCTGATTTCTCTGGCAATGGTATTGTCCAACGCAAAAACCCTGTTCGGGCGCGAGCCGAAATACAATATGCAGGAAGAGCTGGCGATAGAGGATGACTGATGCCAAATTTAGATAAAGGATGAATGGAACATGACATATAAAGAGGAGATCATTCGAAAGAGCCGCGAATACTGGAACCCCAGTAAGGTGGAGGACTGGCACAAAAAGGGCATCGATTTGATTATGGGGAAACGCGAGGGCTACCGCTTCCGCGATCTGGACGGAGCCGAATTCCTTGATATTCATTTGAACGGCGGCACCTATAATCTGGGGCACCGCAACCCGGAGATAATCGGTGCCATGATTGAGGCGACAGAGGAATTTGATGTTGGGAATCATCATTTTCCCTCCATCGGCAGAGCGGAGCTGGCGGAACGGCTTGCGAAGCTCTGCCCCGGGAATCTGAATTATTCTGTTTTTTCCACCTGCGGGGGAGAAGCGGTGGACGTTGCCATTAAGAGCGCCCGCTACGCAACCGGAAGGAAAAAGGTGGTTTCGCTCAAGGGCTGCTACCACGGACACACCGGTCTCGCGGTCTGTGCGGGGGACGATATGTTTAAAGTCCCCTTTCACTGCGAGGGGGAAGAAAACGCGTTTGCTCAGGTTCCGCTCAATGATATTGACGCGATGGAAGCGGAGCTGAAAAAAGAGGATACGGCCTGTGTTCTGATTGAGACAATCCTTGCTACCTACGGGTTTCCGATGCCGGAACCGGGGTATCTGAAAGCGGTTAAGGGTCTGTGTGAAAAATACGGTGCTTTATATATTGCCGATGAGGTACAGACCGGGCTGATGCGAACCGGAAAGCTGTGGGGAATTGAACACGAGGGCTTTGTGCCGGACATGATCGTGACGGCGAAAGGCTTTGGGGGCGGAATTTATCCGATATCCGCGACCGTTATGAATCAAACGGCGGGAAAATGGCTGTTTGATATCGGGCGGCTGCACGGCTCGACCTGCGGCGGTTCGGAAATCGGCTGCCGGGTGGCTTCAAAGGTTCTTGAGGTTACGACGAGACCCTCTACGAAGGAAAATGTCCGGCGCAACGCGGAATATTTAAAACAGGGCGTTGAAGCCCTGATGGAAAAGTACCCCGGCTTTCTGAGGGGCTATTCACAGCGGGGAGTCATTTTGGGGTTGGATTTTGACTGTGAGGACGCCAGTGTGTCCGTAGTCAAGCCCTTGTACGACCACGGCGTTTGGGCGCACAATGCCCGGCTGCACCCCGGTACACTCCAGATGAAGATAGGATTATTGTGTGACAAAGCGTTTCTCGACGAGCTGTTTAGCAGAATGGATGCGGGAATCGCGGAGGCTTACGGGAAATATAAAGGCGGGTGAAAAGATGAGACAGACGGATTCTCCAACGGAGCTGCTGGAGCTTGTGCGCCGGAATTTTAACAGAATGTTTTCCCTTCCGGGCGAAGCAGGCATTGAACTTCTGAAAAACTCAGAGAATGTGACGTTTACGGTTCAGTCTCAGGCGGAAAGAGGCGTTTTACGGGTAAACCGACCAATGTACCATACGACAGAAGAGCTTTTGGCGGAGCTGCAATGGATGGAGCAGATTCATCTGGAAGGAAAGCTGGCAATCGCGAAGGTGTACTGCGGCAGAAACGGCAGTCCGCTGCAAACCTTTTTTTCTCCGAACAGTGGGATTGAGTATCGATGCTCTCTGTTTTCTTACCTGCCGGGCGAGGTTATGCGCAGGCTGCATGAAGGGGAATTGGCTGAGAAAATGCAGGAGATCGGCGCGATTGCCGCGCGGCTTCACGAGCAGGTTCAGCGCTGCCCCCGGTTGAAGAAATTGAATAGACCGGTCTGGGATTACGGCAGTCTGCTGGGAGAAAACGCGTGCTGGGGTTCCTGGCGGGAGTATCCGGGCTTAACGCAAAAGGATCGGAAGCTGTTTCAGGCGGCGGCCGATATTATCCGAAGCCGGCTGTCGGTTTACGGAAAAGCTTCCGATCGCTACGGGCTGATTCACTCCGACCTGCATTCCTCCAATGTAATCATCAACCGGAATCAATTACAGATCATTGACTTTGACGATTGCGGATACGGCTGGTTTTTATACGATTTGGGCTGCAGCGTCGTGGAATACAGCGGTCATCTCGAAGAATTGACACAGGCATGGCTGCGCGGCTACCAGAAAATTCGCCGCTTGTCGCCCGTGGATTTAGCGGAAGCACCGACCTTTGTGCTCCTGCGCCGGATTGTTCGTCTTGCCTGGCTGAGCAGTCACTCCCAAAGCGATACAGCCAGAGAGGTTGGACCGGAATATCTGGAAAAAACGAGAGAAATGGCCGGCGAATATATCGTGCGGAGCACACAGGGGGAATCGAAGGTATGCTGAACGGAAAAACCGCGCTCGTAACCGGAGCGGGCTCCGGAATCGGATATGGAATTGCGGAGGAGCTTGCGCGAAAAGGAGCTTTTGTTCTTATGGCCGCCCGGTCGCAGCAGGTAATCCGTGCATCCGAGACTCTGAACGGACAGGGGTTGAGAACAAAAGCAATTTTGATGGATATCGCGGATACGGAAAGGGTTAACCGGGAAATCGCTTCTTTGTTGAGAGAAGTCGTAAGGATTGATATTCTTGTTAATAACGCCGGAGTTGCGAAGCTGGAACGCTTTGAAAATGCCTCGAATGATTTTCTTGACCGGCATATTGCCGTTAATTTAAAAGGAACCTGGAATGTAACAAAGGCTGTACTGCCGTCTATGCTGGAGAATCAGTGGGGGCGCATCATCAATATTTCTTCCGTCACAGGACCCTATGTCAGCGATCCGGGCTATACCGCATACGCAATGACAAAAGCCGGGCTGATCGGCTTTACCAAATCGCTGGCGGTGGAGCTGGCAAAGGATCATATTACGGTAAATGCCATCTGCCCAGGGTTTATCCTTACGCCCAATGTTCGGCGCAGCGCGGAGATAACCGACCCGCGCAATCCCGAACGGGTTCTGGCGGAAATTGCGGCAGGCGTTCCGGCAGAGCGTCTGGGCACGCCGGAGGATGTGGGACATCTGGCGGCGTTTCTCGCCGGAGAAGAAGCGTCCTATATTACGGGAGCGGAGTATGTAATTGACGGAGGGAGTATGCTGCCGGAGACCCATGTTATGGGCGTTCGAAAACAAACCGGGCAGTGTTAAGCATATCATTTCACAAATCCTGTCAAGGATTTTTATAGAGAGGGTGCCTTCTGGCACTCAGAAACAAAACCGAGTAAGCCGTGCAAAAAAAGAGGGGCTTCTCGGTTTTTTTGTTTTTGAATAGAGCTGTAAACCCGATGAATCATTCACGCGGACGTTTAACAGGGAAGGCGGAAAAAGATGAAGCCCCCCAAAGCGAAAAAAGGACAGGGTAACAACGGTCAGCTTGCGTTGAGAAGAAGCCGGAGACAAGGATAAATTTCAAAAAAACTATAATAACGTCCAAATTTAAGCGGGTTGAATTTGGACGTTTTGTCATATCTGAATAATTTTAACCATATCTCTGATTATGTGTATAAATCATTATTTACGTGACCGGCATGTGACTGGAAATCGTTATAATTTAATTGTAAAAAATTAACAAATCATATTGATATTTTTGACATATTCTATTACTGGGTACAGCTTCTCAAGCCTAATTAAAGGAGCAGTGATTCTAGAATGAACAAAATAATCCACAAACGTGCGGTTTCACTTGTTTTGGCTCTTGTTATGACGTTAGGCTATACCTTTAATTATGGCATGATTAACTACGCCGCGACCGTACCCGGCAATGTCTCCGATTCCGGGAGCACGGCTAAGGATTCCGGCGTTGTAGATACAGGGTTTCGCCTGCGGGCGGTGGCAGTTTCTTCGGCATGGGATGCGGCAAAAAAATTCAATTTAGTCTGTTTTCAAGACTATATCAACAATGGCGATGGCGGCTCCGATATTTGCGGAAGTTCATTTATCGGCGCCTCCATCGACGTTTGCAATTTTACCTTCGGTGTGCCGGCAGACGGTCCCGGGCATACGCTTAAGGCAAGTGATTACGGTCTCGTTTTTGGGGCGACTGAACCCGGCAATTTTAAGGGGACCGGATATGGCTCAAGCAACTGTGCCGCACTGGTCTATAACAAAGCAATTGCGGATGAGATAAAGTCAGATGGCTATTCCTTCAGCAACTATAGCTTTTGGAACAAGAATGAGACGCTCAGAAGTAAATTGGGTATTGACTTAGCAAAATCAGATTTGGAACTGAATGGCAGTGAAGTCAGTAATTTTCAAAAGGATTTGATTGAAAAGTCAGAGGAGCTGGCTGAGTTTTCAAAAAACGGCAGCTGGTCGAGGATTGACTATAAGGATCATCTAAAGCTAACCGGCAATCATGCAATTAATATTTTTGAAATTAACGCGGCTGATCTAAACAATTGCAGCGGCATCCTGTTGGATACCAAACCGGAAGCGACAGATATTATCAACGTAATTTGCCCGGATGATGATCAAAGGGTTGTAATTCCTCCTGTGTTCTACAAGAACGATGGCTCGAACCTCGATGGTCAGAACGGGGGGGACGGTCAAAAGAAATTAAGCCATCTTTTATGGAACCTTCCTTCCGCGGCTGAGCTTACCAACCTGGGGCACAATTCCATTAAGGGCTCCGTTCTGGCCCCGAAAGCCACGGTAAGCGCAGAGGATAGAAGCAATTACGAAGGAACAATGATTGTAAATTCCTTTGAAACCGGAACAGTGGGTCTTGAAGGACACGACTATCCGTTCCAAGGCGATTTACCGGATAATACCCCTCCGGAATTGAAAAAATCCGCCCATGTGCAGAGCTGGAAGGACAGAACCTATACGATAGCGCTCAACGCGAGCAGTAATGATGAAATCGCACAGACAATGAATACGATAACAGATGTTATCGACCCGCGCTTTCATGTTGTGTATGACAAGGGCAGCGTGATTACGGACCAAAATCAGACGGTTGTGTTGAGTAACGGCGGAAAGGTAAGCTACGACAAAGGCTTAAACGCGTGGAAGGTCGTATGGAACAGTGTGATTCCTGAGCAAAAAAATGACGGGTCATACGGCTGGACGCAATCCTTCACCATCAAAGCCAGGGACGATTTTATCGGCGGAAATAATATAGCGACTAATGTCAGCGCGTACTCCGGCGTGATATATGACCAGAAAAAAGAGCCCGTTTTATTCCCCGAAAAACCGGTGGTAAACGTAAGACCGGTTTTTGCGGTCAACAGCGCAGAAACAACCATTTTCCTCGGAGAAAAAGCGCCAAAGAGCATAGCGGATTCCTGTGTTACCTGGACCGGTGACGAGGTTCGTTATCAATGGTTTCAAAAAATGGACGATTCAAAGCTGGACCCGCTATCCGCTGAGAATACCGGGTTTCCCGATACGCTTTATCCTCAGTCCGATGTGCTCTATGTTTTAAAAGCCAGCTTTCATCCGGGAAGTCCGACCGATGAGTCAAATGATAATACTGACGGGTTTAAGGCCGGCGAGCAGGTAGAAGGTTCTGACGACTGGATTGTGCAGGAGCAGGGAACCTATACCGTCCATGTAAAGAACGGCACTTTACTAATTAAGAAAAATATATCAAATATAACGAATGATCCGGGCAGAAGCTTTGTATTCCTTGTTACCGGAACAGCTCCAAGCGGCTGCAAAGAGATTACGCCGTTTTATGTCACACTTACCATGACCGGAAACAATACTCGGGCGGCAAAAACCATAACCGGTCTTTCCAAGGGCGTGTATTCCGTAAAAGAAGTGAGCAGCAGCTGGCAGTATACGAACGGTGATGTTCTGGTGGTTCCCAGTGACGCAAGGCTCGGTTATCAGTTAAACGACACAAAAGATGATTTTACTGATAACAAGCTTACCGCAGTGTGTAGCAACGAATTCTCTCATAACCAATGGTTCAGCGCAACGGACAGCGTGACAAATACCTTTAAGAAATAGGAGGATTTCATATGAAACAAAACCGAAAAGTTTTACTGTTTTCCTCCGCACTGGCACTGTTTCTCGCTGTTTCCCTCGGGGGTACGTACGCGTATTCCATGGCGCAGACCGGTACCAAAGAAAATCCCTTTGTAAGGGGTAAGCCTGGTATCGAGATTTATGAGAATAACTCCTCGACTCCTACAACATCCAATTCAGTGAACAATACACTGAAACTGGTTAAGGTGAAGAATACCGGGAATATACCTGCCTATGTCCGCGTGATGCTTGTTCCGGGCTATCAATCAGCGGCGAACGTAAACTTCAATTTCGGAACCATGCCGACCGCAATTTCAAAAGAGGATCAATCGTTTGTAATGGGAGACCTCCAATTGAATTTCGCGCCGAATTGGAGCAACTTATGGTTTTATGTATTTGATTCCACTAATCAGACCGGTTACTTCTATTATAAAAAGGCACTTCCTCCCGGTGAGTTCTCAGCCAATTCGCTTCTGGCTTCGGTTCAACCGATCGATCCGGCGAAGCTGAGGACAATGATTGATAACATTCAGGTGGATGTGATTACCGATTCCATACAAATGGAAGGCGGCGCGGTTGGAATGTGGAAGGATGTTAAGGAAGATACCGCCAGCCATACGATCTCCCCGAGTCCCTAGTACTCTGTAACACCCAATCCAGATGAATATTGGCAGTCTGTTTTGAACCATACCGCGTTGTCGTCAATCGGAATACGTACAGTATTCCTCAATCCTCCGCCTTGCCTTGCTCAAAATACCCTTGCCGCTATTCTATCATGTTAGATGTTACAGAGTACTAGGAATAAATAGGAGGATGTTATGTTTAGAAGGATTTGCAGTATACTCTCCAGCATCATCATTATCGCCATGGTCATTGTAGCGGGCGTGCTTTTGCTTCCCTATGCACTGGGTTATCAGACGCTCACGGTGCTCAGCGGCAGTATGGAGCCGACCTATCATGTGGGAGCGGTTGTCTTTGTTAAAAAAATCCCTGTGAATGAGGTCAAGGTCGGAGATGCCATTACGTTCAAGCTGGGAAACGGAATGGTCGCAACTCACCGCGTGGTTTCTGTTGACCAGGCAAAGCAGGAGTTTGTCACCAAAGGCGACGCGAACAACGTAGCGGATGGACCCACAAGCTTCGGCAATTATGTCGGTCGTGCAGAGAACCTGAGCGTTCCTTATCTTGGTTATATAGCTGCCGATATCAAAACGCCAAAGGGCATCATGGTAACGACCGGCGTAGTTGTAGTGATTGTACTTTTATCGTTTCTGCCCGATATTTTTGAGAAGGAACCCGAGCAGCCAACAGTATCCAAGGAATCCGCAGATTCCAAAATATAAATCAGCACTTACAGTCGTAAACCCAAATTATTATTGGAGGTAAATTCAGATGAAAAAGAAAAGTGTTTTAACCATCGCAACCTCAGTTGTTCTTACAGCGGTAATCGGTATCGGCTCAACTCTGGCTTATATGTCGGCTCAAACGGATGTTAAGCAAAACGTGTTCACCTCTACCGCAGCGTTGCAGGGTCAAATCAAAGAAACAAACTTTGATGCGGCAGGCTACGGCGAAAAGAGAGACGACGCTAAAATCAAGGCTGATCCCGGACTTGGCATTAACAAGGCAAAGGCAATTGTTCCGGGCTTAGTCATCAAAAAAGACCCCATGGTCAAAAACTCTACCGCAGATGGCGGCGTAAGCGCATGGATTGCTGTAAAGCTTGATATCACCGGTGCGGCAACGCTCAGCGCAACTACCGATAAAGACAAATTAGCAAATATTCTGAAAATTGCGGATGTCGATTTTGACAATACAAACTGGCTTCAGGATTCTACAAATCCCACCGTATTCTACTTCAAAGATAAAGTAGACGCCGGCAAAGAAACCAAAGAATTATTCAAAACGGTTACGATTAAGAGCCAGAAGATCGGCGATCTGAATCCGACCGGAATCAGCATTGACGATGTGAAGGATTTCCAGATTGATGTAAAGGCCGCGTTGATTCAGGCTACCGGTACCGATGTAGCAGAATCCCCGATTACAAGCGTAGCTTCCCAGAATCAGCTGAAGTCTCTTTTGGGAGTCAGCGTAACAGTATAATAATTCGGTTGCTTTCGGAAATCAGAATTTTTTCTCATAGTATAGGAGAGTACTCCAATGAAAAAGAAATTAATGATCATAGCTACAGCGGTAACTTTGGTTGCCCTCATATCCGTTGGAGGAACGCTTGCCTTACTTACGAATCAGGCGGAGATCACCAATCAGATCACGATGGGCAATGTCAGCATTCGATTGGAGGAACCCAAGTTTTCCAGCAATGATAATACAACACAGGCTGGTGACGGAATCTATGTGAAAAAAGATTTGATTTATCCCGGAAGCAGCTTTGTGAAGGATCCCACCATTATAAACAGTGGAAGCAACCCGTGTTATGTGCGCGCCAAAGTCGATTTGGTAATGAAGAAAAAGGGAGCTCTCATTGCGAACAATACGGTTGAAAAGGCGAACGGCAGCCAGCTCACCGTTGCTCCGGAGGATTTCTTTCTTCCAAACGACGGCTGGGCGAAGAGCAGCGACGGATATTATTATTTCAAAGCGATTTTGCCCAAGGATGGAAAGGTGGAGCTTTTTAAAAATAATACCGTCAAGATTCCAACCCAATGGGGCAATGAGATAGCGGATATTCAGTTTTCACTCAATGTTTCGGCTCAGGCAATCCAGTCGGAAAACTTTACCCCGACCGCAGACGGAAGTGGAAATATCGTGGCGTGGCAATACAAAAACGGAACGGCGGTTCCGATATCAGCAGTAAAGTCTTAATCGAAAAATAAGACTCCAAACAAACGCCAAATTACGTAAAACGTGGAAAAGCGGAAATATTTGCTGCCATGTTGAGAGGGATTGATGCAATGAAAAAACTTCATTCAAATAAGATATGCCGTATTGCACTCATCTCGATCGTGACCGCGGCATTTATGGCTTGCAGTTCTGTGAATGCCTTTGCCGCAGGTACAACGGCTGCTGATACGAGAGCAAGGGTTACTTACAGCGGGAACGGAACATCATCGGATGTGACGGTTGAAAATGCGGAAAATCTGGATGCTTTTAAGAATTTGATGCCGAATGGAACAACCAAACCGCAGGACATTGTAATTCAAAATCAAAGCAGCCAGAAGATGAAGGTTTTCTTTCAGGCAAAGCCGTCCGGGGATGATGCCGCGAAACTCCTTGATGCCCTCCAGCTGAAAATCACCTTCCGATTGGACAGCGCTTCTCCCCTTCAGACGCTGTATGAAGGCTCTGCCTCGGGAAAAACGGAGTCCTCAGCCGTATTCAAAGAGATTTATCTTGGAACAATGTATCAGAACTCCGAAAGCGGGGTGCTCTCCGCGGTATTGACCGCACCGGAAGCCATGGGCAACGAGTACCAAAACGCCCGGACCGAAATCAAATGGCTGATCCGGTTTGAGCTGGATGGCAAGATACAGTCGATTCCGCAGAATAACGGCGGAGGCGGCGGAGGCGGTGGGGGAGGAACCCCCATTCAAACCGAAAGTATAGGCGCGGAAGCTACACCGCAGGCAGGTCCCACGGTGTCAACGCCTCCCGAAGAGATTCCCGAAGAGGAAATTCCGCTTTCCAAGCCGCCGATAACCGGTCAGGATTCGATTTTTCTATGGGTTGCTCTGGCAGCGGCAATGCTCGCCTGTCTCGTATTCATCGTGGCGCGCGGCAGGATTAAACACGGAGCATAAACCGAAAATGTGATAAAACAGCCTTTGTTTTACAAGGGCTGTTTTTGCATGAAAGCATACAAGTTCATCCTGCGCCCGGGCAGGCGCGAACAGAAACTGGGCTTTGTATCTCACGGCAGACAGGCAGGTTTTTATTAATAATAAGGAACAATAAACAGTTGGCTGCGAACGGGATATAGGTTGACATATTTTACCATACATAGTAAAATAGAAATATAAAATAAAGGGTGAAGTTTATGCAAAATGCCATAGATACAAAGCCCAAAATAGAAGTGAATATGTTAGGCGAGTTTTCCATTTGCATCAATGGGAATAAAACCACAAATTTAAAAGGGCGCACCAAACGGGTTTGGATGCTGATTGAATATTTGATTGCAAACCGGAGAAAAGATGTCTCTCTGGATATGCTGATTAAAATTTTGTGGGAGGAAGACGAGTGCAAGGACCCGCTGAACGCTCTGAAAAATCTGGTTTATCGCGCCCGTGAGCTTCTTAAAGAAGTCGCCGACGACGATGGGCTGGAATTTATTACGTTCATGCGGAATACTTATTCCTGGAACAATGAGTACGACTGTATTGTGGATACCGAGCAGCTGGAGGAATGCTGGAGCTTTCTTAACGATCTGTCTAACAGTGAAGAGGAGCGGGTTCGCTATTGCGAAAAGGCTTTGGCACTTTATAAGGGCGATTTTTTGCCGAAATCTACATATAGCACATGGGTCGTTTCTCTGGGTGCTTATTACACCACGCTCTATAACGACTGTATCGTAAACGGCTGTGAGCTTCTAACAGGCAGCCACAGGTTCGACAAGGTGATCCACATTTGCGAAACCGCCTTGATTTACTCTCCGTTTGAAGAATCAATTCACAAGCTGCTGATGAACGCATATATCAGCACAGACCAGAGAAGCAGGGCGATGAGCCATTACAACGATACGGCAAAGCTCTTTAATAAGGAGCTTGGCGTACAGGTGTCGGATTCTCTGAACGCCGTATACAGGCAGCTGGTACACTCCGGCAAACGGAGCGGAATGGATATCGGCAATATTAAAAAGGATTTGCGTGAACCGATCGCGTCACGGGGGGCTTATTACTGTGATTACGAGGTGTTTAAGTCGTTTTACCAGATTCAGGCCCGCATGATGATTCGCACAGGCATTTCCCTTTTTATCGTTTTGTTTTCCCTTTGCGAATTAAGCGGAGAACCTCTCAAGCAGGAAACGGCGCAGCTGGCCGGCGGCAAACTGAAGGACGCGATTCTTTTAAGCCTGCGCAGAGGCGATACGGTAACCTCTTATAATACAAACCAATACATTGTTTTGCTCCATGTTTCCGAATATGAAAGCGTTGAGAAAATTGCCAATCGGATTTTGCAAAAATTCCGAATGTTATACGACAGCAGCAACATAAAATTAGTAACCCGGATTAATGCGCTTGACGCCGTAAAATAAAATGCAGCCAAGCTGGGAGGGGTGCCAATGAGCGGGAAAAGAATATTTTATGTGGCTCTTTCTCTACTCCTGCTCCTTCTTCCCGCCTGCAATACGGTTCCGGACGGAATCCCTTCGTTTCCGCAGGATGCCGCAATTCCAATTATCGGTGTACCCGGCAGTACGCACCCGATGATTCTAAAAGCTGCCCCCAACCTTCTTTTTGCGGAGGCGTATAAAATGATTAGCCCAAAGGCTGCGTCAGCACCTCCCGTAACTGCGAAGATGCCGGCGGCCTCCGGTAAGGAGATTTTGTCAAAACAGGGCGCGACCCTTGATTACAGCAATACGTCCGAAGGGTACATAATGGCAAAATACAGCGGCTTGGCAAAAATTAAGGTGCTCGTTTATTTTAACGGGGGCGCTTCCTATTACCAGTATAATCTGGAAGGGAACGACGTTTATATTACGATACCGCTGCAAAGCGGAAGTGGCTCTTACCGTGTCCGCTTTATGGAGAACGTATCCGGCAGCAATTACGCGGAGCTGTGTTCCACAGAATTTTACGCGGCGGTCAGCGGTTACGGAGGCTTTCTGTATCCGAATCAGTATGTGAATTACAGTCTGACCTCCACTGCGGTTGCGACCGCAAAAAGCCTTTGTACCAATTGCAAAAACGACGCGGAAAAAACAGCGGCAATTTATAAATATATCGCGGCAAATATCAAGTATGATTACGCCAAGGCGGGGAGTGTTACGTCCGGCTACCTGCCCAATGTGGACAGTACCCTTTCTGTGAAAAAGGGAATCTGCTTTGATTATTCCGCTTTAATGGCGGCGATGTGCCGCTCGCAGGGAATACCGGTCAAGCTGATTATGGGAAGCACAAACGTTGGTTATCACGCGTGGAATGAGGTTTATCTGGATGGTTGGAAACGTTATGACGCGACTTTCGCAGCGGCCGGTCAATCAGCCGGAACCTATACTGCGGAAAAAAATTATTGATTGGACGGTATGGAGGATTGCCTATGAGTAAGTCCATCGACGCTAAGCAGGGGAAAAGGAGGTTTCTTTCCTCAAACGACATTTCCCTTTTCTGTTCACAGGTCGTTCTAATCCTGCGTTCGGCGATCCCCTTGCAGGAGGGAATCGGAGCAATCAGTGAGAATATGGAGACGGAACAGGGGAAAAAGCTGATTCGCAAAATCGCGGAAAGCCTGGAACAGAACAGTTCTCTGTTCACTGCTTTGACCCTTACCGGAGTGTTCCCGGATTACATGGTGAATATGGTAAATATCGGGGAAAGAACCGGAAAGCTCGAATCAGTCATGGAGGCCCTGTCGCTTTATTACGCACGCGATGACAGGCTTCACCGCCGGATACGCGGTGCGATTCTTTACCCGCTGATTTTGGTTCTAATGATGGCCGCGGTTATTTCGGTTATGCTGATTAAGGTGCTGCCGGTGTTTAATGATGTTTTTCTCGATTTAGGCGGAGATATTTCTGCGACCTCCAGAGCAGTGATTCAGGCAGGAACCGCGGTTGGCGGATATTCGCTTGCAGCTGTTTTGCTTCTGGCGGTTCTTCTTCTTGTCTTACTGATCCTCAGCAAAACCGACTCAGGCTCGAGAGGTCTTTCCGGATTGTTCGAGCGGTTTGGTCCCACACGCCGTCTGTCGGATAAAATTGCATCCGCACGCTTTGCCTCCATCCTTTCCATGATGCTTTCGAGCGGCTATGATACGGCTGAAGCGCTGGAGCTGATTCCTTCCGTTATTTCTAACCGGAATATTACGGATAAAATTACAAAATCCCGTGTCGCGCTGGAGTCGGGGGTATCCTTATCAAAGGCGCTGGGAGACGTAAATTTGTTCCCCGGAATCTATTCCAGTATGATTCATCTGGGCTCAAAAACAGGAAGCTTGGATACGGTTATGAATAAACTTGCCGATATTTACAGCGAAGAAGTGGATGATTCCATCAATAAAGCGGTTTCAATTGTAGAACCGGTGTTGGTTGGGGCGTTGTCCGTTGTTATCGGGGGCATTTTGCTTTCTGTTATGCTTCCGCTCATGGGTATTATGTCTTCCATCGGCTGATAAGGAGGAATCGGTTTGCGCTTATATAAACGGTCATCCACGGCTCGGAACACGGTGCTGTCCGCTTGCGTTTTTGTTCTGATTCTCTGTCTGTTCTGGTACGGCTTCAGCCGAACCTCCAGCTCCGGGGATGAGCAGAGCCTGGAGGTGACGCGTACGGCGGTGCAAAAATCGATTGCCAACTGCTACGCCACTGAGGGGGCATATCCTCCAAATATCAAATATCTGGAGGATCATTACGGAATTATGATCAATCATGATAAATATGTCGTTCAGTATGAGCTGTCGGGCTCCAATGTTATGCCGTCGTTCAATATTATTCAAAAAGGCTCGGATTAAAGCATTCGGGAGGAGGGGAAAGCCGTGAACGTGAAAAATACACATTCCATAGAAACGTTATTTGCGCTGTTGGTTTTCTGCCTTTTCTCCATTTGTTCTTTGTTTCTGGTTTTAATCGGCGGTAATGTATATCGGGGAATTGTGAGAGATATGAACGCGACAAACGAGACCCGTGCCTCCCTTTCCTATGTATCCAATAAGGTACACGCGGCCGGAACGGGCGAAGCCTCTCTGCAAACGGTAAACGGCGAGCAGGCTCTGGTGATCTCCGCGCAGTTTAACGGCGAAGCTTATCGTACTTATATCTACGAGCACAACGGGTATTTGATGGAACTGTTTACCCGTGCGGATAATCCCTTTACCCCCGGAGACGGAGATAAAATCACGGCGGTATCCGGCTTTCAAATGGCGCAGATTGGCAGCAGCCTGAATCTGACAGCAACCGGAAGCGACCACCGCACCCTTACGCTGCGCCTTCAGCTTTGAAAGTTTTAAGTGTATGACAGCGGGGCTGAAAGATAGGCGGAATGAAATGAAGCGTAAATCCTATCAACTTAACAGCTTCTTTATTGAAATTATTCTGGTAATCCTTTTTTTTGCCATTTCTGCCGGAGTGACCCTACAGCTGTTTGTCTCAGCTGACAAACGGGCGCGGCAGAGCAGTGAGCTGAGCGCCGCGGTGGTTCAGGCCGAAAATTTTGCGGAGCAGCTCAAGGGCTTGTCTTCGCCGGGCGGAATTGGGGATATCCTGAAAAACGCGAAGAAAACCGGAATCAGCGGCGGCAGGGAGCATTACCGCATCAGCTTTGATAAATCGTGGGAGGAAACCAAAGAAATTCCCAGTTATATTATGGATGTCGCAGTATTGCAAACACCGACCGAAGCCGGCGTCACCGTAAACGCGGAGATTTCTGTCTGTCGGGAAAATCCAAACGGCGAGGTTGTACTTTACAATCTCAACACAGCGAAGTATCTTCCAAAAGCTTAGTACAGCCGGGAATGAGGTGTTTACATGAAAAGAAAGAGCGATATTCAATTCGGCGTGGGCGGCTCGTCAATTTTGATGATTTTTGTGATTCTTTGCCTGACTACGTTCGGAATCCTCTCCTTTGTTACTGCGAACGCCGATTATAAAATCTCGGCGAAAAATGCGGAGACGGTTAAAAATTATTATAAAGCCTACGCCGAGGCGCAAACACGGCTTCAGCAGATTGACGGCGCCCTTCTGGACGCGGGAAAGGATGCCGAACAGGCGGTGAAGGAAAACACCTGTGAAAGAATTAAGAATAAGGCGCTTTACCCCGATGGAGTCGCCTTAAGTACGATTTATACCAGCGGATTATCTGCGGAACAAAAGCATCAAGCGTTTTATCGCCTGTTCGCACAGATTCTGACCTCCAAAAACGCGGGAGTCACCTTTGAAGAAACGCAGACCGGCGATGGACTGAACGGCTTCTTTACCTGTGAAGCAGACCGGAACCGGCAGATTCGAATGGAGCTGACCGTAAACCCCTATGGCAGCGCAGAGCTGTACCGGATTACCGGAGAAAAGCTGGTCAATGCAAGCGCGTCTCAGCCCCAAGAGGAAGAAAAGCTGCAGCTCTGGCAGGGAAACGGAAAACAGTAATTACGTTTGGGAGTAAATGAATGGATATCGATGTAGTAAATATTCTAAAGCTGGCGGTGCAGGAGGAAGCCTCCGATATTTTTATTATTGCAGGCAGCCCGATTTCCTGTAAAATTAACGATGCAATTTTGCCGATTGAGCATGAGGCTCTTCGTGATTATAAATTAAAGCCAACCGATACAAAGAATTTCGTCGAAAAAATCTATACGAATCTGTCCGCACGGGAGATTTCCTCCTTTTTACAAAACGGGGATGATGATTTCTCTTTTTCCATTGAAAATCTCGGGCGGTTCCGGTGCAATGTGTATTTTCAGCGCGGCAGTATGGCCGCAGTTTTGCGTGTGGTTCCTTTTCACTTGCCCAACCCGGAGGAGCTTCATATTCCGGGCGCGGTTGTTGATTTAAACCTGATTAAAAAGGGACTGGTTCTGATTACCGGAGCGGCGGGAAGCGGAAAATCAACAACGCTGGCCTGTATTATTGATAGAATCAACCGCACGCGCAACAACCACATTATCACCATTGAAGACCCGATTGAGTATTTACATAAGCATGAAAAAAGCATTGTCAGCCAGCGGGAAGTGGCCCATGATACAAACGGATATGTTCAAGCGCTTCGCGCCGCGCTGCGCCAGGCCCCGAACGTGATTCTTCTGGGCGAAATGCGCGATTATGAAACGATTACAACGGCAATGACTGCGGCAGAAACCGGACAACTTGTGCTGTCCACCCTCCATACCATTGGAGCGGCCAATACCATCGACCGTATTATTGACGTGTTTCCCTCCAGCCAGCAGCAGCAGATTCGCGTGCAGCTTTCCATGGTGCTGCAGGCGGTTGTCTCGCAGCAGCTGATTCCCACGGTAGACGGCAGGCTGGTACCCGCTTTTGAGGTGATGCTGGTGAATTCCGCAATCCGCAATATGATACGCGAATCAAAGATTCATCAAATTGATAACGCGATTTATTCTTCTATGGATGAGGGTATGATTCCGATGGATTCGGATCTTTACAGACTATACACCGAAGAAAAGATTTCAAAGGAAAATGCCGTTCTCTACGCGGTGAATCCCGAGAGCATGGCAAAACGGCTGAAATAGTTTTTGTTTCCATTATGGGAGATGCAAATTATTTCTTCGTATGCGGGAGGATGGAGCAGGGAGAGAGTTAGACTCTCCCTGCTCCTCGGTTTTAATGGTTGAAACAGGGAATATTATAGTCAATGCTATATTCCATTCTTTTGGGAAGATAACGGTAAATGATGGAAAGGGGTGACGGCATGATTATCGCGTCGGCGGAGGTAAAGCTCTACGCGCCGGAGGTTCATTCGCTGAAAGAGAAACGAATGATCGTAAAAAGCGTAATTGCTAAGGTGCAGAACAAATACCATGTTTCTATTGCCGAAATCGGAGAAAATGATCTGCACCAGACGATTGTACTGGGAATAGCGTGTGTGGCCGGAAATACCTCACAGGGGAACAGTATTCTTGACCATGTCCTTAACGAAATTGACTTAACCGCAGATGCTGAAATTACAGAAATCCAGAGGGAGGTTCGATAAAATGCGTCTGTTTATCGCCATTAATTTTACCGATGAAATTAAAAACCGGCTTCAAGGCGCGATTGAAGCGCTGAAGTCCGGCAGCGTACAGGGGAATTTTACCCGCAGAGAAAATCTGCATCTTACGGTAGTGTTTATCGGAGAGACCACACAGGCGGATAAAATCATAACGGCGATCAATGAGGTGCAGACCAAGCCGTTTCCGCTCAAAATTGGCGGTCTTGGAAAATTCCGCAGGGACGGCGGGGATATTTACTGGATCGGTGTGGAAAAAAGTGACGCGCTTTTGCAAACATACCGGCAGCTTTATTCGCAACTGACCGAGGCCGGATTCCGGCTGGAAAACCGGGAATACAAACCACATTTGACATTAGGCAGGGAGGTATTGCCTGCAAAAAACTTTGACCAGGCTTCTTTTGACCGGTCAGTCGGAACCATGGAGATGTGTGTGCCGGCAATCAGCCTGATGAAATCGGAACGGATAAACGGAACGCTGATTTACACGGAAATTTACCGCAAAACGCTTTAATCGTCAGATTTTTTAACTTTCTCACCGAAGGCGGGTACATCCTGCTTTCGGTGTTTTTGCGTTTTGCCGCAACTATAGTCGATTCGACTATAGAACACGCCCCAGAAAAACTTCACAATTTATTTAAAAAATCATGCCTAA
Source organism: Bacillota bacterium (assembly GCA_023420245.1). Lineage (GTDB taxonomy): Bacteria > Bacillota > Clostridia > Oscillospirales > Acutalibacteraceae > DATAML01. The sequence goes on from JAEZWL010000052.1 coordinate 18,646, forward strand.
AATTTCATTTTTATTCATTGACAAAGTCACGCGGAAACACTATAATCCAATTAATGACTAAAAGTCATTTTTGCGAAGGAAGGGTAATTCAATGAAAAAAAGCAAGATACTGGAAAATAAAACGATTAAGATGACAAAGCTGCATGAGGCTGCCTATGAGCTTTTCACCTCCATCGGAATCCATAATACAAAAATAGATGACATTGTGAAGAATGCCGGCGTCGCAAAAGGAACCTTTTATCTTTACTGCAAGGATAAATATGATCTGGTGGATAAAATCATCCTCAAAAAAGCCTCCGCTGTGATTCAGGACGCGGTAAAGGCGGTGGCAAGGAACGAGGAATCCGGCCATGCCGATTTTATCAGCAACGTTATCGTTTTTGCGGATTATATTATCGAATCGTTCAAGGATAACAAGAAGCTGCTGGAATTAATTTATAAGAATCTTTCCTGGGAGCTTTATGAAAAGGCGATGTCCTGTGAGGAAATGGATGGAGTAAAACGTACATTTATTCAGCATTTCAGTGCGGAAGAGGGAGCGGGAGAACCGGCGGAGCAGCGACTGTTTATTATCATTTCTATGGTGGGAGCGGTCTGCTACAATTCTATCGTGCTGGAAACGCCCTATGGCATCGATGCGCTCAAACCGGAATTATACCGGTCAATCAAAAGTATTCTGGCATAATATTTCATTTCAAAGGAGAACAGCGGCATGAAGCGGAATGAGGCACCTCATAAAAAGGGAATTGTGGATTTTATCATATACAAGCGCAGGCTCATTGAAATAATATTTGTTGCCCTGACCTTGCTGAGTATCTTCTGCTATTTGTTTGTGGACGTAAACTACGACCTGACAAAGTATCTTCCCGCAACCACCAAATCCCAGCAGGGGCTGAAGGTGATGAAGGAGGAATTCGGGTATCCGGGCACAGCCCGTATTATGGTTGACAATGTGACATATTACGAGGCGAAAAATTACAAGGATCGCATTGAATCGGTGAACGGAGTTGACTCGGTGCTCTGGTGCGACAGCGCCACCCCGGCCTATCAGGCAAGCTCCTTTCTTCGCGCAAAGGATATTAAGGATTATTACAAAGACGGCTATTCGGTAATGGATGTGGTGTTCCAGAAGGGAGATACCAGCAAGCTTACCTCGAAAGCGCTGGATGATATCAAACAGATCGTCGGGGACAAGGGGCACATCGTCGGCCCGGCCATTGTCAACAAATCCCTGAATGAGAACTTGAAAAAAGAGGTTGCCTACGCGGCGGCAATCTGTGTCGTGATTATTTTTCTGATTTTGCTTTTCACAACGACATCCTGGTTTCTGCCCGTGCTGTTCCTGCTGATTATGGGGATATCCATCATTATTAATATGGGTTCCAATATCATGCTGGGCGAGGTATCCTTCATCACTTCGAGCGTGGCGGCGGTTTTGCAGCTTGCAGTCGCAATGGATTACTCCATCTTTCTCATCAGTGCGTTTACGGCCGAGCGGAAAAAGGGACTTGATTTGACGGAGTCTCTCTCCAACGCGATTCGCAGCTCCGCCAAGTCGATTTTGGCATGCGGCTTCGCAACCTTCTTTGGCTTTATCGCGCTTGCGCTTATGCGGTTCTCCATCGGCTTTGATTTGGGTATTTGCCTGGCGAAGGGAATCGCGGTCAGCGTTATTACCGTCCTGTTCCTGATGCCGTCGCTGATTCTGCGCTGGTCGGAAATTATTGAAAAAACCTCTCACCGCCCGTTTGTTCCTCCTATGCACGCCTTCGCGAGAGGCTCCTTCCATTGCAGATACCTTTCGCTCGCAGCGGCGCTGCTGATTGCGGTACCCGCCTTTGTAGGAAAAGGAATGAACAATTTTACCTACGGCAGCTCGGCGCTCGGCGCCGGGGAGGGCACCAAGGTATATGAGGATGAACAGGCGATCGATAAGCAGTTTGGACGCAGCAACCTGATTCTGGCGCTTGTTCCGAACACCTCCACCGTAACGGAAAAGGCGCTTTCGGATGCGCTTCACGACCTGAGCTACACGAAAAGTGTAACCTCCTACGCCAATACCGTTCCGCAGGGGGTCCCGGAAAGCATTCTTCCGGGAAGCATCACCAGTCAGCTGCATACGGAGAAATACGCGCGGATTCTGGTCTATATCAAATCAAAGGATGAAAGTGCCCTTGCTTTTCAGAGCTCGGATGAAATTCAGTCCATTGTAAAGAAGTATTATCCCGAGCATTCCTATGTGGTTGGTCCCACAACCTTCACGCAGGATATCAAGGACACGATTACCAGCGATTACGACGCGGTCGACGCCATTTCCATTCTGACCGTGGCGCTTGTCATTATGCTGAACTTCCATTCTTTGCTTCTGCCGGTCCTCTTGCTGGTTCCGATCGAAATCGCGGTATTCGTCAATATGCTGTTTCCTTATCTGGTCGGCGACAAGCTGATGTTTATCGGATATATGGTGGTCAGCTGCATTCAGCTCGGCGCAACGGTCGATTACGCAATCCTGCTGACCAATAATTATATGGAATACCGGACGCGGCTGGATCGCAGGGAGGCGACCATTGAAGCAATTGCCAATACAACCGAGCCCTTGCTGACCTCCGCCACTATTCTTACGCTGGTTGGTTACGCCTTATACAAAACGTCTACCATCGGTGCCATCGCGGATATCGGTCATTTGATCGGCAGAGGCACCATGCTGAGCCTGCTGATGGTTGTGACGGTTCTGCCGTCCCTGCTTTATCTCTTTGACAAACCGATTATGAAGAATATGCAGAGGTTGATCAGCCTGAGGGAAAGGGCAAAAATGCGGCATATCTCGCGAAGGAATCTGATTATCGGTAAAATTCAATCCGGCCTGAAAGCAGGCTGATTCAGGAGGAATTCATCATGAAAATATATCAAAAAGTACTGGCGGGCATTTTAGCCGCCGTCATCATCGTACCGGCCGTAAGTCCTGCGGTAAAGGCGGACGCCCCGAGAGTATCCGCCGACGAGGCAATGTATGTCAACCTGGATTACTACGGAAAAACAGGCCCGATCAGCATCGTAAAGGGATGCAGCCTGAATGGGAACACCCAGTTCACCGATTACGGCGCATATGAAAAAGTGACCAATATGACCAATGAGGCGAAGCCGGTCTTGACAAAGGATGGCGTGCAGTGGGATTTAAAGGATACTGCCGGACGTTTCTATTATGAATGCACGCCAAAGGATAACACGGTAAACCTCCCATGGAAATTTGATGTTTCCTACAAGCTGAACGGCGTTCCAACAGACCCCAAAAAGCTTGCCGGAGCTTCCGGAATGGTGGAGATTGATGTAAAAGCAATTCCAAACCGGAGTGCCCCTGATTACTATAAAAACAATATGCTGCTCCAGGTGGGAACGGCGGTGAAGATGAAGGATAACCTGAGTGTAGAGGCTCCCGGCGCACAGCTGCAATCGGTGGGCGATTACAAAATGGTGCTTTTTGCGGGACTTCCGGGAGAGGAAAAAACCTTTACCATCCGTATCGGCACCAAAAGCTTTGAGTCTATTGGCGTGGTTATGATGATGATTCCGGGAACGCTGGAGCAATTACAGGAGATTAAGGAGATTAAAGAAACCAAGGACACCGTACAGGGTTCGATGGATGCGATCAGCCAGAGCGCAAATGAAATTCTCGGGACGCTTGAAAGCATGTCCGGCGGGCTGAGCAGTGCCAAATCAGGTCTTGCTTCGCTGGATAAAGCGAGGAGCACCGTCAGCTCCTCCAAAGGAAAGGTTTACAGCAATGCCGACAAAGCGCTTTCCGACCTAACGGGGATTGCCAATCAAACCAATGCCCTGGTTCCGCACCTTCAGCAATCGCAAAAAATGGTGGGGGATATCAGTACCACACTGAACGCGACGGTGGGCAATCTGAATACCATCAGCATCTATCTTACCGATCTTTCCGCCTCGATCGGAGCGGTACGGAGCGATGTGAATGATATCCGCGACAATCTCAACGACATGAATGGAAATTCCGCCAAGCGGCAGAAGCTGAAAACCGATCTGGCAGCGGATATGCAGGCGGTAAAGGCGAATTCCCTGCTGTTGAAGGGCGGTCTTACCAAGTTATCCGAGGCAACCGGCAGTCTGACGGCAAAATCCTCGGGGCTATCCACAACACTGGACGCGATTTCCAAGTCGGATACCTCCGCGCTGACCGGGTCTACGCTGGATTACGCAACGGTTAATTCCCTGAAGACGATCAGCGGCAGCACAAAGCCGGTTCTTGACAGCCTCGGTCAGGTCACGGGAACCACTTCGGCGGTGACCGGCGGAATTTCTTCCATGCTGAGCCAGACCGACCAGTTCTTGAATACGGGCAACGACGCGGTCAGCGCGGTAGACGCCTATCTCAATGCACTAGACAGCGGCGTAAACGACGTGGATGAATTGCTCAAGGATGCCAACAAAATTGGCAGCAGCACCAAAAATGTTATCGAGGGCTCCAAACAGGTCATTGACAGTGTGACCGCCTTGAACGGCATTCTGAACCAGTATAAAGACGGGACCGTCGACGCGCTAAAAGACACGGAAAATTTAGCGGCAGGCATTTCCGGTGGGCTGACGGACGCGCGGGCTTTTCTTACCTCGCTGGAAACCCTCATGAGAACGAGCGGAGGCAGTCTGGATGACGGAACGCGCAAGACAATCGGCGGGTTGATTAATGTTTTGCAGCAAAGCCTTGATGGAATCGGAAGAACCTCCACCATAAAAAACGCCAACAATACAATCAAAAAGGCAGTTGACGATAAAATTAATAAATACGAGGATGAAAACAATTTGCTCAATCTGGATGCGGAGGCAAAACCGGTCTCCTTTACCTCCTCACAAAATGAAACACCGCAAAGCCTTCAGATTGTCATGAGAACGGAAGAAATCAGCAAGGATATGAAGGACGACGGTACCAGAGATTTGGAAACGGACGACCCGAAAGTTGGCGTGTTCGAAAGAATCTGCAGTGTTTTTGAAAAGCTTTGGAGCTCGATTGCTTCCGCCTTTTCAAACTGATTTTAAACTCCTGATAAACGGCAAAGACCGAGCCTCACATCGGAGGCTCGGTCTTTGCCAACGGTCTGAGGAAGGCAGGGTTATACGCCCTGCCTTCTGTCATCTGCCCTTGTGTTTTTCCTTTTTCTTCTGCTGCCGCTGCTCAAATTTGAGCAGCATGCTTTCTTCATGGTTTAAACGGGTTTTAGCTTTGCGTTCGGTAACCAGCTGCTCATGCTGTAGCTTGAGTGCCTGCTGCGCTTTGGTTCCCACGCCTTTCTGCAAAAGCTGTGCGTTAATTTCGCGCTGCATCCGTTTTGGGTTCAGCTTGTGCTCCGTGGGGTTCTTTTCAGTAACCGGCGGGCTGAATTTCAGACGGTACCATTCTTTGAGAACAATGTCATAAACGTCGTAATCCTTTGGCTCCGCTCCAAAAGTGAATTTGGCAGCATCCAGAGAATTATCGCACCGCCTCTCAAAAACACCGACCCAGAAGGGCTCCTCAAAAAATACGGTCAGCTTTGTCTGTACATTCATAAATTCCTCCTAAATGTATAACCTCAGAGAACGGACAACCTTAGGAGGCAGGTTACTGATGGCACTTGCCACGTCCGGACTACCAACCGGAGCTGTGTTTTTTTCTCTGTACCATTATTTTATTCCAAATATCATAAAGAATCAAGATAGTCAAAAGGAATTTTTGTTTTTTGCGGTCACGGAAGCGTGCCTCTATGCGACTTTCGTTGATTAGTGCCTAATTGAGAGCGTCTATCATAAATTATTTATTAACATTTGCTATAAAATGATGTACTTTTTATCCCTTTTGCGTTATAATTGCTTTGTGGAATACGCAATCGCAATTAAAGCAGGATGAAGGAGCGCAAGACTATGAAGAATTTGAAAATTGCTCAAAAGCTGTTGCTTTCGTTCTTGGTCATTTCTTTCATTACGGCAATCATTGGCGCTGCCGGAATTTTCGGCATGCTTCAAATGAGAAGCTCCAGTACCCTTATGTATGAGAAGCAGACGGTACCCATGCCGGTGATATCCGATATTATCTTAAACGTGAATCAGCTGATGCTTCAGGCAAACGGATACATATTAAACTACAGCGATGAGGGAAAGCTGAAGACTCTGGATGAGAATACCCAAAAATATCAGGCGGCGCTGGAGAAGGAAATTAAGCAGTATGAGCCAACCATTGCCGATGCGGCGAGCCGAAGCCTGTTCAGCCAAACGAATAAAATGTATGAAGAGCAGTTTAAGCCTGTGTTTCATCAGATTGTAACCGATTCAAAGGGCGGCAATATCGGAATCGCAACAAGAAATGTAGATTCCCTTACCGCTATCAGCGCAAAAATTGTAAACAACTTTACCAAATGTATGCAGAGCCGTGTGGATGAGGCGAGGATAAATAATGACGCGAATGCTCAGCTTGCCAATAGGATGACGCTTGTTTTAATTGGAATCATCCTGCTGGGGCTGGCGATTTCAATCCTTTGGGGATTATCAATTGCAAAGCTGATGAGCAGACCGGTAAATGAAATGGTGACAGCGGCCGGAAAGCTTGCCAAAGGTGATCTGGATATCTCCATCAGCTATGAATCCCGGGATGAAATCGGTTCGCTTGCAAAATCCTTAAAAACGGCCTCTGATAACTTAAAGCTTTATATCCACGATATTTCCGCTACGCTTGGATTAATGTCCAAAGGTGATTTAGCGGTGGATATTTCTCAGAAATACGTCGGTGACTTCATCCCCATTCAGGAGGCCTTGCTTACAATCTCCAAAAGCCTGAATAGTACTCTGTCCGCCATTGAGCTTTCGGCAAAGCAGGTCAACAGCGGAGCGGAGCAGGTTTCCGGCGGGGCTCAGCTGTTGGCGCAGGGTGCGACAGAGCAGGCCAGCTCCGTTGAGCAATTGGCTGCCTCCAGTAATGAAGTATCCGAAAAAATAGCCCAGAATGCGGAAAATGTTCGCCTTGTAACCGGTTATGTCAGGCAAACGACCGAAAAGGTGGAGCAGGGAACCGTGCAGATGGGGCAGATGCTGGAATCCATGCGGAGTATGAACGCATCCTCCGGCGAAATCGGAAAAATTATTAAGGTAATCGATGATATCGCGTTCCAGACGAATATCCTGGCGCTAAACGCAGCGGTGGAAGCCGCAAGAGCGGGAAGCGCGGGAAAGGGGTTTGCCGTGGTCGCGGATGAGGTACGTAACCTGGCAAGCAAGTCGGCCGACGCGGCAAAACAGACGACTGTTTTAATCGAAAGCTCGGTGCAAAGTATCAAGGAGGGTTCCAGAATTGCGGACCTTACCGCACAGGAATTAAATGAAGTCTCCAGTCAGGTTCGGCTTGTCGGAGATACTATCCGTAAAATTGACGAGGCATCCGCCGAACAGGCTATGGCAATCAAGCAGATTACGGCGGGCGTGGAACAGGTATCGTCGGTTGTTCAGATGAATTCCGCGACCGCAGAACAAAGTGCGGCGGCAAGTGAGGAGCTCTCCGCGCAGTCTGAAATGCTTAGTCGGCTGATTGGAGAATTCCGGCTGGATACCGGAACGAAAATGCCGGCAAAGAAAAGCGGCAAAGCCGGCGGGAAAGAAACGAAGGACTTTTCTGCTTCGAAGGTCTATACCGTGGGATTCAAGAATGAGACCGCGAACGCTTTCCCGCAAAAATACTGACTCTTGCTTTTATCGTGGATAAGTATATTGCAAGACTGGTTTTGCTGCTTGTCCCTCCCGATACTTTCCAGCGAAAGCTTCTGCTTTTTCTCACTCCTTTACCGTGCAAACTTTTGGGGTTACCCCAGCGATCGACAAAGAGCCTTTTAAAGCAAAAAACCGAGGCAGCCAACACTTTTTTGTGCGGCTGCCCCGGATTTTTTGTGAGGGCGCTTTGCAGCGATCCCTATACTTGTCGTTATCGCTTTTATTTTATAATGCGGACTCTAATGATTTCAGACAGCGCCTCAATATGCTCTGCGGAAGCGTCGTTTACGTCTCCGGTTACATCCAGAATGGTGTAAGCATATTCCTTTTTTGACTTGCTCTGCATATTTTCAATATTTATGCCCTCCTTGGCTAACGCGCCGGAAAGCAGGCTGATCGTGTTCGGAATATTGCGGTGAATGATGCAGATACGCGCAGAAGAGTTTGTGCGCGGCATCGAAATAGAGGGAAGATTGACGGAATTTTTAATATTTCCGCTTTCAAGATATTCTATCAGCTCGCTGGCAGCCATGCGTGCGCAGTTATCCTCCGATTCCGGTGTGGAGGCGCCGAGATGCGGAATTGCGATCACACCCTCTACGCCGATGACATCGTCGCTGGGGAAATCCGTTGCGTATGCGGAAACCTTTCCGGTGCCCAGAGCCTGAACAAGATCCGCGGAGTTTACAAGCTCGCCGCGGGCAAAGTTCAGAATGCGGACTCCGTCCTTCATGGTCGCGATTGTATCGGAATTAATCATTCCCTTTGTGTCAGGGGTAAGAGGAACATGAACGGTAATATAATCGCATGCCGCGTAAATCTCATCGAGCGTTCTGGCGTGCCGGGTGGAACGGGAAAGCCCCCAGGCGGCGTCAACCGAGAGGTAGGGGTCATAGCCGTATACTTCCATACCGAGGCTCTTGGCTGCGTTGGCGACCAAAATGCCGATTGCACCGAGACCAATTACGCCGAGTGTCTTTCCGCTGATTTCAGGGCCGACAAAAGCGCCCTTTCCCTTTTCCACCAGCTTGCCTACCTCGTCGCCTTTGCCCTTCAGAGTTCTGGTCCATTCAATGGAGGGAACAATTTTGCGGGAAGTGAGCAGCAGACCCGCGAGAACCAATTCTTTTACCGCGTTTGCATTCGCGCCGGGTGTGTTGAATACAACGATGCCCTTTTCACTGCATTGCTCCAGCGGGATATTGTTGACTCCCGCGCCGGCTCTCGCAATGGCGAGAAGGGTTTCGGGCAGCTCCATTTCGTGCATCGAGGCGGAACGAACCAGTATTGCGTCAGGATTTTCAACAGTCTCGTTACAGACATAATTATCGCCGAAGCGGCTGGTGCCAATATCCGAAATTTTATTTAAGCATTTAATCTGAAACATTCTAATCACCCGTTCTTCTTTTCAAAATCAGCCATAAACGCAACCAGCTTCTCAACGCCCTCGACAGGCATTGCGTTGTAAATGGAGGCGCGCATTCCACCGACACTGCGGTGACCCTTCAGGTTTACAAAGTCGTTTGCGGCTGCTTCCTTTACAAATTTGGCGTCGAGCTCCTCGTTGCCGGTAATAAACGGGATATTCATCAGAGAACGGTCCTTTGGTACCACGGTTCCTTTAAACAGCTTGGAGTTATCCAGAAAATTATAAAGAGCAGAAGCTTTTTTCTCATTGATTTTCTTCATTTCCTCCAGACCGCCGACGGTATTTTTCAGCCACTCCAGCACCAGCTTGCAGATATAGATCGCGTAGCACGGCGGGGTGTTGAACATGGAACCGTTTTCCGAATGCGTCTGGTAATTAAGCATGGTGGGGGTCATCTCCATCGCGTGACCGATTAAATCCTCGCGGACGATAACCACGGTCAAACCCGCAGGTGCCATGTTTTTCTGAGCGCCTGCGTAGAGCAGCCCGAATTTGCTTACGTCAATCGGCTCGCTCAGTATGTTGGAGGACACGTCGGCAATCAGCGGAACACTGCCGGTATCGGGCAAGGCGGTGAACTTTGTGCCGTAAATCGTATTGTTCAGGCAGATATGAAAGTAATCCGCGTCCTTGGTAAAGGTGGACGGGTCTAATTCCGGTATGTAGCTGAAGGTTTTATCCTTCGACGAAGCGATGACATTCGCCGTACCGTAGCGGGCCGCTTCTTTGTAGGCTTTTGTCGCCCACTGCCCGGTAAGCACAAAATCAGCCTTGTTGCTTCCGGTCATCAGATTCATCGGAATCATGGAAAATTGGGAGGAAGCACCGCCCTGTAAGAATAGAACTTTGTAATTATCCGGGATGTTCATTACTTCACGAAGTAAACTTTCTGCAGAACTTATGATACCCTCGTAGATTTTTGAGCGGTGAGACATCTCCATAACGGATTGTCCGCAGCCCTGATAATCGAGCATTTCTTCCGCTGCTTGGCACAGTACAGTCTCAGGCAGCATCGAGGGGCCTGCTGAAAAGTTATAAACGCGTTTCATTAAGTGCAACCTCCAATTAAAATTTTTAAGATACAGAAGATACAATAAATTGATTATATCGCTTTAATATAATGAAGTCAATAAGATTCATGGACTAAAATTGTCCGCTTTGCTGCTGCTTTTTTTGTTTAAATCTGTTTGATTTTGCCAAACAAACAGATTAAATCATACCGCGTGAGGCAGTTAAGCATTGCGCCTGCTTTTTAACGGCGAAACCATACCGGAATTTTGCGGCCGCTTCCAATTGATGATTGATCGAAGGGCGTTTTATGCTATAATTAAATTGTATATAAAAACAGCGAAAAAAGGTGCTTCACGGGTTGCCTGCATCTGCGCGGTTATGAGGATGCCGGACAACAGAAAGCGAAAGGATGTCAAAAATGAAATACCGCATTACAGCGGCTGTTCTTGCCGTATTTGGTCTGATTTGGTTTTGTATCCCGATTTTTTTCAATGTGTTTAACATTGGAAATCAGTTTGGCATTGCCGTGTGTATTCTTGTTTTGGCAGTCGCCGTGTTTTTCGAGAGGATTCATAAACAAAGGAAAACCTCAAAGCCTTTCCGTGTTTTCTGCCGCATAGCGACCTATCTTTTCATTCTTGGAATCGTATGGGCGGTGTTCCTGACCGGCTGCATGGTTTACGGAGCGGGTGTTTCTCCGCACGCGGCGCCGCCGCGCGACGCAACGGTGGTGGTGCTTGGC
>JAEZWL010000109.1 GCA_023420245.1 Bacillota bacterium
ATGGAGCAGCTGACCGAATACGAGCTTGTTCCGGAGGAGTGGGGCGGCGAAACGCCCTGTATCCCGGTTTCCGCCGTTACCAAGCAGGGAATCAAGGAGCTTCTGGAAATGATCATTCTGGTTGCCGATATGAAGGAGCTCAAGGCCAATCCGGACAGAGCGGCAAAGGGTACCGTCATTGAAGCCAGACTCGACAAGGGTCGCGGTCCGATCGCGACCATGCTGGTTCAGAACGGTACGCTGAACACCGGCGACATCATTGTGGCAGGCACAGCGGTCGGCCGCGTGCGCGCCATGACCGATGAAAACGGAAGGCGCATTGAAAGCGCGGGTCCGAGTGTTCCGGTAGAGATTACCGGTCTTGACGACGTGCCGACCGGCGGCGACATCTTTAACGCCGTTTCCGACGAGCGCCTTGCCAGAGAGCTGGTAGAGCAGCGGCGTTCCGAGCAGAAGGAAGAAATGTTCAACTCGCGCACCAAGGTTACGCTGGATAACCTGTTTGAGCAGATGCAGCAGGGCGAAATGAAGGAACTGCAGGTCATTGTCAAGGCCGACGTGCAGGGCTCCGTGGAAGCGGTTCGCCAGTCGCTGGATAAGCTCAGCAACGAGGAAGTCCGCGTGAATGTCATTCACTGGGGCGTCGGCGCCATCAGCGAATACGACGTAATGCTGGCGAACGTTTCCAATGCGATTATCGTCGGCTTCAACGTCCGCCCCGACCCGGTGGCGGAGGAAAACGCGAAGCGCGACGGCGTGGATATGCGCCTGTACCGTATCATTTACGACTGCATCGACGAAATTGAATCCGCGATGAAGGGAATGCGTGCGCCGAAGTTCCGCGAGGTTGCCTTGGGCAAAGCGGAATGCCGCGAGGTTTATAAGATTACCAATGTGGGTACCATTGTCGGCGCGCATATTACGTCGGGCAAGGTTACCCGCGCCGCGCAAATCCGTGTGGTTCGAGACGGCATCGTGATTACCGAGGATAAGATCGATTCCCTGAAACGCTTCAAGGACGACGCGAAAGAGGTTGCCGAGGGTTACGACTGCGGTATCGGGCTTGAGCGCTTCAACGACATTAAGGTCGGAGATATCCTGGAGGCCTTTGTCATGGAAGAGTACCGCGACTGATTTTCATAAACAGGCTTACACGCCATAAACTAATTCTGCGGTTAGTCCGCAGAAGAGGATCGTTGGTTTACTTTAAAAACGGCGAAGGCTTTGCAGGTGTATTTTCGTGATGAAAGACCGCAAAGAACGGGTGGTTTTGAAGTTGATTGACGATACAAAACGCAGCCTTAACTCCTGTTCCGCCGGGTGGGCGGAACAGGGTAAAACGGAGGATTTCTGAATATGGCCAGCCATAGAATGGGACGCACGACCGAAGACATCCGGCGGGAGCTTACCGCGATTTTCCGCGAGCTCAAGGACCCCCGGATTCAGGGTCTGATCAGCATCGTGCGTGTGGATGTTACCAATGATTTGTCATTTTGCACCGTATATATCAGTGCCATGGGCGGCATAGAGCAGGCGAAACAGGCCGTTACCGGGCTGAAATCCGCCTCCGGCTTTGTGCGCCATGAGCTTGGGGCGCGCCTACAGCTCAGGCATGTTCCGGAGCTGCTGTTCAAAGCGACGGATTCGATTGAATACAGCGCGAATATTTCCAAGCTGCTCAACGATTTAAGGAGTGATAAAGATGATCAGCCTGAATGAGGCGGCAGATTTGCTGCGCGGGGCCGACCATATTCTGATTCTGAGCCACCAGAGTCCGGACGGTGATACGCTCGGCTCCGCGACGGCGCTCTGCCGGGGATTGCAAAAGCTCGGCAAGCACGCCATGATCCGGTGCTCGGATAAAATCACCCCTAAATTTCAGTATCTTTTCGAGGGGATTAAGTCTGAGGACTTTATCCCCTCCTGTGTTGTGGCGGTGGATATCGCCGATCTGCCGCTCTTCGGCGAGCCGAATCGCAGTCTTTACGGAGATAAGGTGGATTTATGCATCGATCACCACCCCTCCAATACTGCGTATGCCAAGCATACCTACGTGGACGCAAAGGCGGCGGCGACCTGCGAGATTATTTTTGACCTGCTGAAGCTGCTCGGCGTGGAGATGAACCGCGAAATCGCGCTCAGTCTGTATACCGGAATTACCACGGATACCGGCTGCTTCAAATACACCAATGTAACGCCCAGAACCTACCGGATTGCGGCGGAGCTGGTGGAAACGGGTATTGACGCGCCGAAGATCAATCACACCATGTTTGATACCAAGACCCGCGCCCGCATGGACATCGAACGCAAGGTAATCGACACGCTGGAATATTTCTGCGGCGGACGTGTCGCGGTCATCGCGGTAACACAGGCAATGGTCAGCGAAGCCGGCGCAACAGAGGACGAGATGGAGGGACTTGCCTCCATTCCGCGCGGAATCGAAGGCGTCGTGATCGGTGTGATGATCAAGGAGAAGCCGGACGGGACGTATAAGCTTTCGCTGCGCGCCCAGCCTCCGAACAACGCTTCCCACATCTGCGCGAAATTCGGGGGCGGCGGTCACGCCGGAGCGGCGGGCTGTACGTTCCAGACGACTCTGGAAGAAGCCAGAACACAGATTGTGCAGGCAATTGAGGAATATTTAGAGCAGGAGAAATAAGGATGGACGGCGTAATCATACTGGATAAGCCGCAGGATTTTACCTCGTTTGATGCGGTGGCGGTCATGCGGCGGCTCTGCCGTCAGAAAAAAATCGGGCATACCGGCACTCTTGACCCGATGGCGACCGGCGTTCTGCCCCTACTGTTGGGCAAAGCGACCCGGGCGGCATCTCTGCTGGAGGATACCGACAAGGAGTACGAAGCCGGGTTTCGGCTGGGTTATTGTACCGACACACAGGATAGCACGGGGAAAACGCTGGAGGAAAGCGCCGTCCGGGTAAGCCGGGAACAGCTGGAGACCGTGCTGCCTGCCTTTCGGGGAGATATCCTTCAGCTGCCGCCGATGTACTCGGCGGTGCAGATTAACGGGCAGCGGCTGTACACCCTTGCGCGGCAGGGCATCGAGGTTCAGCGGGAGGTTCGCCCGATTACGGTTCATCAGCTCGAGTTAACAGAATTTGATGAGGCATCCCAAAGCGGCAGATTATTGATCCGATGCTCAAAGGGTACTTATATCCGCACCATCTGCGCGGATATCGGCGAAAAGCTCGGTACTTACGGCGTAATGGAATCCCTTAGACGAACCGTCGCCGCGGGATTCCGCTTAACCGACGGCGTAACGCTCGACGAGGCGAAGCAGCTTTCGGCGGAGGGATTATTGGAGAAAAGGGTGCAGCCGGTAGAAAGCTTGTTTCTGAGCCGCCCTGTTTTAACGGTGAGCTCCGCGCAGGCACAGCGATTCCGCAACGGCGGGGCGTTGGGTCTGGAACGCGTTTCTCTGCCGCTTTCCGGGCGGCAGGAGGTTGCAATCTGCCGCGTCCGTTCGCCGCAGCAGGAATTCCTCGGGCTGGGCAAGGTGAACGCCGAAAAGGGAGAACTGGCGATTCTGCGCCTGTTCTGTTAACAAAACGCCGATTTACGTTTTAAATTATTTTATTTAGAACAAGGAGAATCACTGCAATGGAGGAAAATTGTTTGATTAAAAAATTCCAGACGGACGACCTGTCTCATTGCGCGGAAATTATGATGGCGGTATACAACAATGATCTGTGGCAATGCAGATGGTCTTTGGAGCAGGCTAAAAGCTATCTGAAAGATTATACCGACTGTAATAAATTTATCGGATATACTCTGTGGATTGATGGCAAAATAAAAGGAGCCATATTTTGTCACGAAAAGATTTGGTGGAACAACAGTGAGATTTTTATTGACGAAATGTTTGTATCTCCGGAACTGCAACGAAAAGGGTACGGAACAGAATTGCTTCAAACGGTGGAAGCTTATATTCGGGAACATAACTTAGCCGGCTTTACATTAACGACAAACAAATTTGCACCCGCACCAAGCTTCTATCGGAAAAATGGGTTTTTGGATGCGGAGCATGTCCTGTTTATGTATAAGGAATAGAGCAGCATGTCCCCCGGCGAAGAGACTGTGGACCTGGGCCTGTACCCGAAGAAACAGGCTTTTTTGTCAGTATCGGAAAATTTTTGAGGCGAAGGATTTATGAAGGTATACTATGATTTAACCCCGTCCGTTGGGGATACCGCCGTAGCGCTCGGCAACTTCGACGGATTGCACCTCGGGCACCAAAAGGTGATCGCTTCCGCAGTTGACGCGCGGGCACAGGGGCTGATTCCCACCGTGTTCACGTTTGCGGCGAATCCGCTCACGGAACTGGGCGGTCGTTCCGGCGGAGAAATCATCACGCGGGAGCAAAAAATACACCTGCTCGATGAGCTTGGGGTGGAACAGCTTTATATTATAACATTCAGTCAGGTTAAGGATTTGTCACCGGAGGCTTTCGTTGACCGGATTCTCGCCGGTGTGTGCCGCGCGCGCGAGGTTTGCTGCGGATTTAACTTTACCTTCGGCTCCGGAGGCAAAGCGACCAGTGAAACGCTTTCGCGGCTCTGTGAACGCCGGGGAATCAAGGCGGAGGTTGCCGGGGCAGTGCTTTCCGGCGGGGAACCGGTCAGCTCGACCCGTATCCGGGGGCTGATTGCCGCCGGAGAGGTGGACGAGGCGGCAAAGCTTCTGGGCAGACCGTACGGCTACTGCTCTGAGATACAGCACGGCAGAAAGCTCGGCAGGGAGCTGGGCGCGCCTACGCTGAACCAGGCGATTCCGGAGGATTTTGTGCTGCCGAGGTTCGGGGTTTACGCCTCCCGTGTGTATGTGGACGGCGCGGTCTATGCGGGCGTGACCAATGTCGGTATCAAACCGACGGTCGGTTCTCCGTGTGCCCTTGCGGAAACCTGGATGCCGGACTACCGTGGCGGGGAGCTTTACGGCAGAACCGTTCGCGTGGATTTGATAACGTTTATTCGCCCAGAGCGCCGCTTTTCCGGTTTGGAGGAGCTAAAGGCGGAGATTATCAGAAACGGCGCGCAGGCAAAAGAATATTTTGAACAGAGCAGCGGACGATAACCGCTTTGAAACGCATAGGGGCTTTGGCTGTTATGCGTTTTTATAGAACCATGCTGAAAAGCAGTGAGCCGGGTACGAGGAAGCGTTTATTGCTGACGTCAGCGGATATAATATTACAGTCTGTTTTCGTTATTCGTCCGGCATCAATTTTCAAGCTGATCGACTATAATAAAATTCTATGTAAATATCATTTACAAATTTAAGCACACGTGATATAATTACTCAGTGTTATGCCCCTTTCCCGGATAAAGGAGTAAGCCCCGACGGGGAGTTCACCGGCCTTTTTCTGCGATCGAGGGTAAATTGAAAAAAGGTGGAAAATACCATGTTTAAAGAAGAAAAAACCGCGATTATCAAAGAGTATGCCATGCATGAGGGCGACACCGGTTCTCCGGAGGTTCAAATCGCCGTTCTTACCAA
>JAEZWL010000008.1 GCA_023420245.1 Bacillota bacterium
TCCAACGGAAGGAAGCTGGTTGCAGTCTCCCACCATTACAAAACGGCAGCCAAGCGGCATCGCGCGCAATACGGCTTCAAAAATAGAAGCATCCACCATTGATAGCTCGTCTATTACCAGCGCGTCACAATCCAAGAGATTTTTCTCATTTTTGGCGAATGCGGGATGGTTGGATTCATCCCACTCCACCTGAAGTAAACGGTGGATGGTTTTTGCCTCGCGTCCGGTCAGCTCCGACATCCGTTTGGCAGCTCTCCCTGTCGGTGCGGCAAGCAGCACCTTTTCCCCCTTCAGCTCCAGTATTTTGATAATCGCGTTTAAGGTCGTCGTCTTTCCCGTGCCGGGTCCCCCTGTCAGGATTAATAGACCCTTTGAAAGAGCTTCCCGTATTGCTTGCTTCTGGCGTTCCGCATAATTGATTTGAAAAGTCTGCTCTATATTTTCAATGTAATTTTCTATTCCGATAATTGACTGAGCAGGGTATCGGAGCATCATTCTGATTCTCCCCGCCGAATAAACCTCCGAACGGTACATCTGGGGAGTGAAAAGAAACTCCTTCCCCTCAAACACCACAGAGATCACCGAGCCTTCCGATTTCAGCTCCTCCAGAACCTCCTCTGTAAGCTCCCGTTCCAAACTAAGCAGTCTTGCGGAAGTTTCTAGCAGCTTTTTGACCGGAAGGCAGGTATGCCCGTTGTTCAGATTATGCTTGAGCACGTGCACGATTCCAGCCCTCACTCTGCATCTGTCATCCTGAGGCCGTTCCAGTGAAGCGGCTATCCCGTCCGCACGATCAAAGCCGATTTCCAGGCTTTCTTCGCAAAGGCAATAGGGATCCTCCTGAATCCGTTCGGCCGACTGTGACCCGTAAAGCTTCCAGATTCGAACAGCTTCTTCCGGCTGAATCCCAAAGCCGCTGAGATACAGCATCATTTCCTTAATGCCATGCATTGCCTTCATTTCATCGCTCATTTTCTGAGCACGGGATTTCGTAATCCCTTTGATCAAACAAAGTCGTTCCGGTTCGTTTTCGATTACCCGCAAAGTGTTCTCTCCAAACGAATCAACGATTCTGGCAGCCATAGCCGGACCAATCCCCTTGACTGCTCCCGAAGACAAATATTTCAGCATTGCAGCAGCCGTAGCCGGTTGAGAACGCTCATATGCTTCCACTTTAAACTGGGTTCCGTAATTGGGATTGTTTACCCAATTTCCCATTACGTGAAGCTCTTCTCCAACACTAGCCCACGGCATGGTTCCAACCGCTGTAATCAACTCTTCCCCGCTGTTTATTTCTATAATTGTATATCCATTCTTTTCATTCCGAAAAATGACCTGCTCCACAGAGCCGGTCATTTCAAGAAGCTTATCTTCCTGCATTTTTTATCCTCAGTCCGTTACAAATCAATTAACCGTTGTTTCGTTATCGTCAATTCACTCCAAAACCACACAGTCTTAACAATTATACTCGAAAACACTTCGGCATTCATAAGTTATTCGATTATAAATTTCAATTTCAGTATAATACATAAACTATGTAATGTAAACCGTCAATCCAATAATTCTGCCAGTTCCTGGGGGGTACAAATTTCTACGCCCGGATTTTGTGCGCTGATAATACCGCATACCTTTCGTGTTTCTTCGTCCATTCCGTCGTCAATACAAATCAGCTTCTTCTCCTCTCCGGAAATCCATTTCAGCCTTTCGATTGCACTGGTAAGCATCACCTCGGCGCCTTCTTCGTGACCACTTATGGTAAGAATCAAATAAAGCTTTCCGGGATTTTTCGACCTGAGTGTGCGGTAGATTAAAAATCGGACCAGATCGGCCGCGCCGACAACGGCAAGCAATACAAAAGATATTGTTGATATTGTTTCAAGCATTAAAATCACCTCATCACAGTTTATGTGACGAGGTGAAAAAGTGCTAAGCTTATTTCTTTAAAGCTGCTTTCAGCGCATCGGCTTTATCGAGCTGTTCCCAGGTAAGATTGAGGTCTTCCCTGCCCATATGACCATAGCTGGAAACCGCGCGATAGATCGGCTTACGCAAATCCAGGTCCTTGATAATGGCGGTTGGGCGCAGGTCAAACACCTTTGACACCGCATCGGCCAGCTCTTCATTCGAATAAGAGGAAGTTCCAAACGTCTCCACCATGATGGAGACAGGTCTGGCTACGCCGATCGCATAAGCAAGCTGTACCTCACACTTTTTTGCAAGCCCTGCCGCAACCACGTTTTTCGCCACATGGCGGGCTGCGTAAGCCGCGGAGCGATCCACCTTGGTCGGGTCCTTGCCGGAAAAAGCGCCGCCGCCGTGTCTGCCGTATCCGCCGTAAGTATCAACAATGATCTTTCTTCCGGTCAAGCCGCTGTCGCCCACAGGACCGCCGATAACAAACCGCCCGGTCGGGTTCACATAATACTTGGTTTTCTCATCAAGCCATTTGGAAGGAATCACTTTATTGATCACTTGATCGATGATATCTTTGCGAATCTGTTCCAAGGTGACATCCGGATCATGCTGGGTGGAAACAACGACAGTGTCAACGCGCAGCGGGATATCTCCGTCATACTCGACGGTCACCTGTGTCTTGCCGTCCGGCCTCAGGTAGGATAATGTGCCGTCCTTGCGCACCGAGCTTAAGCGTTTTGAAAGCCTGTGGGCAAGGGAAATGGCAAGCGGCATTAATTCCGGCGTTTCATCACAGGCAAACCCGAACATCATCCCCTGGTCGCCCGCGCCGATTGCATCATTTTCATCCGTCGCGCCGTTCTTTGCCTCAAAAGACTCGTTTACCCCCATCGCGATATCAGGAGACTGCATATCGATTGATATAATTACACCGCAGGTATTGCCGTCAAAACCGCAGGCGGGGTCATTGTAGCCGATGTCCTTTACCACCTCTCGCGCGATGGAAGCGATATCCACGTAGCATTCTGTGGAGATTTCGCCCATAACATGGATGACACCGGTTGTCGCGGTCACCTCACAGGCAACATGCGCCTGTGGGTCTTGCTTTATGATTTCATCAAGTACAGCGTCCGAGATTTGGTCGCAAAGCTTGTCCGGATGCCCCTCTGTTACGGATTCTGAAGTAAAAAAGTGAGTTGCCATAATAAATCCCTCCATAAGTAAAATAAAATAAAAATAAAAACGCCATCCGGAAAGCCCGAATGACGTTATGATTACCTCATCTATCGGCTTTACCGCAGGATTTGGCACCTTACACGAAGTAGGTTGTCGGACATCATCGGGCCTGTTCCCTCCGTCACTCT
>JAEZWL010000032.1 GCA_023420245.1 Bacillota bacterium
AAATAAGCAGGGCACCGATCACCATACTGAAAAAAGCCCCTAAAATCGGAATCAACGCCATAAACACCACAATGACTGAAACCAGGGAAGCATAAGGAAAACGAAAAATGCTCATCCCGATAAAGCAAAGCGTTCCCAAAATACAGGCTTCGGTACATTGACCGACAATAAAATTGGAAAAGGCGCGGTTCGTAAGGCTGCAAACCCGCAGAACACGACCAGTCTGCTTTGCCGGAAGATAGGCGCTCAACAGCCGTTTCGCCTGATTTTGCAGCTTTTCCTTTTGCGCGAGGATGTTAATAGAGATGACAAAGCTCAGGATAAAGGTAAT
Source organism: Bacillota bacterium (assembly GCA_023420245.1). Taxonomy (GTDB): domain Bacteria; phylum Bacillota; class Clostridia; order Oscillospirales; family Acutalibacteraceae; genus DATAML01. Next base: position 332 of record JAEZWL010000032.1, read on the forward strand.
TGCGGAATGAAACACGTTAGTGGTCAGCGCCACAGTGGAGCCAACCAGCGTGCTGGCCGCCTTCTGCCCGTAGAGGGCAAGCATCTGGCTCACGCTGTCCCAATTAATATTGATTTGGTTAATGTATTTACCAAGGTCAGGATACCCCGCGCTCAGGTTGGCGATATTCCTCTGCAAATCGTTAAAAAAGGACGGAATATTGTTGGTAAGCATGGTAATCGTCCGCACCAGCTCCGGCACAACGATCAAAAGAATTAAGGCGATAAAGCCCAGCACCATCATCAGCGTAATAAAAATGCTCACCATGCGCCGGACCTTGGGCCAGTTTTTGGTATAATGCGCGTTCAGCGGAGCGAACATACGCATTTCCACCAAACGCATCAGCACATTTAAAATAAAGGTGATGGCAAGACCTAGCAGGATCGGTTCAATGACCCAGACGATATACCCCGCAAGCTGTGAAAAGAGATACAGGTTTTTCATTCCCAGATAAAATGTAACGGCAAAAGCAATGAGCAATATGATGATCTTAATATTCCTTTTATTGAGTTCCATTTTGAACTCCCTTCCGTCTTTTGGTCAATCGTGCTGTTTATTCCATATTTTAACTATATTATACCATCACGCGTAACTATTTTAAACGTAAATTTGCAAATGCTGACATTATATTTACGAATATAACCTGCGGTAACCGCATATGAAAAAACAGAGAATTTTATCTGGATAATATTCGACCGCCCGACAGACTGATTTTGAAAAGTGCGGTCGGCAAGGGAGGCACAACCATGATTATTACAACAACGCCAACCATTGAGGGAAAGCAAATTCTGGAATACAAGGGCGTGGTCTTTGGGGAGGTGATTTCCGGCGTAAACTTTATTAAGGATTTCGCCGCTGATCTTTCCAATTTTTTCGGCGGTCGTTCCGGCACTTATGAGGAGGAGCTGATTGAAGCCAGAGAAAATGCCATGCATGAAATGGAAATGCGCGCCGTTCATCTGGGGGCGAACGCGGTGGTGGGCGTCGATATCGATTACGAGGTACTCGGCTCCAACAACGGGATGCTGATGGTCACGGTATCGGGAACGGCCGTACGTCATTCCTGACCGCAGGTTTATTTTTAAAGTGCGGGGCTGCCTGAGCGTTCGTTCAGGCAGCCCCGTTGTTTATTTTTTTAGTTTAATTTTTTCGACCAGATCGTGGAGCTCCTCGGAAGAGTGGATTTCTCTGTTGATTAAGGAAAGCTGCGTTTCCTCGGGAAGAGAATAGAAATAATCCCTGGTTTCCGAATCACGGTCAAAAAGTATACCCAGCGCGTAAGGATAACCTGCGTCACTTTCTAAAATAACGATCACCTCCCGAAAATAGTGTTTACGGAACATTTGAAAATAAGCGTTCGATTGAAAAACTGCCGTTATTTTCTGCGGCGTGCCAAACAGCTCCGCGCAAATGCCATTTTTCCAGCTTCTCACAAAACCTTGCTTTTTATCATACTTTATAAGAGCAGATTAGAAAAATCGGCAATCCGCTTTTTCTATAGTTTAATTGACTATATTTTTCCAACCGAAGGGTTGAAGCAGGGAGGCGATCCTACTTGGACGTATTGCGCGTAGAAAATATTGAGCAAAAATATCAGGCGGATAACGGCGAAATCATCGCGCTCAAAAATATCAGCTTCAGCGTTCAGGAGGGTGAGTTTGTCAGTATCGTAGGCGCGAGCGGCTGCGGAAAATCCACGCTTCTTTCAATTATTGCCGGGCTGTTGAAGCCCACCGCGGGAGAAATCTATGTGAAGGGCGAAAAAATCGAGGGTATTTCCTCCCACATCGGCTATATGCTGCAAAAAGACAATCTACTGGACTGGCGCACGATTTACAGCAATGTGATTTTCGGACTGGAAATTCGCCATATGATGAATCAGAAAAATATTGACCGGGCCGTCGATCTTTTAAAAACCTACGGTCTTTACGAATTTAAGGATAAATACCCCGCGCAGCTTTCAGGGGGAATGCGGCAGAGAGCGGCTCTAATCCGCACGCTGGCGGTCAATCCGGATATTTTGCTGCTGGATGAGGCCTTTTCCGCGCTGGATTACCAAACCAGACTCACGGTTACCGACGATGTTTTCCGGATTCTGAAAAAAGAAAATGTCACGACCATCATGGTAACGCACGACATCCCCGAAAGCATCAGTATGGGAGATAAAATTATCATACTCAGTGCCCGTCCGGCGGTAATCAAGGAAATTCTGGAGATTGATTTTGAAGACAAGAACCGGACGCCGCTCTCCTGCAGAAACAGCCCAAAATTCAGCCATTACTTCGATCATATATGGAAAGAGCTGGTTACGGATGGATGATTCCAAACTATCGAATGAACGCATTCGATACCTGAGAAGCAAGAGGAAAAAAAAGCGACTTGTTTTTATTTTTCAGATTGGGATTCTTGTTTTATTTATCGCGCAGTGGGAAATTTTTGCCCGACTCGGCTGGATTGACAGCTTTATTCTCAGTCAGCCTTCCCGGATTTTGCAGACCTATGTCAATATGCTGCAAAATGACCTTCTGATGAATATTGGCGTAACGGTATATGAGACTCTGGTGGGATTTATTCTGGGAGTGATTCTTGGAACGCTCCTCGCAATTATCCTGTGGTGGAGCGATTTTATATCCAAAGTGAGCGAACCGTACCTTGTGGTTTTAAACAGTCTGCCAAAAATCGCGCTCGGACCGGTGATTATCGTGATTGTAGGCGCGGGCACCGAAGCCATTATTTTTATGGCTCTCGCTATCTCACTGATTGTGACCGTACTGGAAATGTTGAACGGCTTTAAAAGCACCGACAAGGAATATATCCGGATGGCAGCGGCATTCGGCGCGAAAAAAAGGCAGATTTTTACCAAAATTGTCTTCCCTTACAATATTAAGACTTTGTTTAATTCCCTGAAAATCAACATCGGTCTTTCTCTCGTGGGCGTAATCGCCGGTGAATTTTTGGTGTCAAAAGCGGGCCTTGGCTACCTGATTGTCTACGGCGGGCAGGTCTTTCGGCTTGACCTGGTCATGGCCAGCGTTATTATCCTTTCGGTCGTGGCGGCGCTGATGTATCAGGGTGTAGTTCTCTTGCAAAATCTGGTCATGAAATGGTACGGTCACTGATTCCGGCTCAAATCTTCGGTTTGAACGGTATTACTTTAATACAGAAAGGGGCTAAAAATATGAAAAAACCGATTAAGCGGTTGGGGCTTGCAATGTGCGCCGCCATTCTTCTGGCTTCGGTCAGCGGATGCGGTTCGAACAGCGCGAAAGCCGCCGACAAAATCACGCTCTGTGAAGTAACCCATTCCATTTTCTACGCGCCTCAGTACGCGGCGATTAATCTGGGCTACTTTAAGGAGGAAGGAATCGATATTGACCTTTCCTGCGCGGAAGGCACCGACAAAGTTATGTCCGCGGTTCTGTCAGACAAGGTGAACATCGGATTCGCGGGTCCGGAAGCATCCATCTACGTTTACAACGAAGGAAAGGCAGACCACACTCAGGTGTTCGCATTGCTTACCCAGCGCGACGGCTCCTTTCTGGTCGGAAGA
>JAEZWL010000046.1 GCA_023420245.1 Bacillota bacterium
GGGGCTGTTGCAAAACAGCCCCGATAAAAAAGTCGAGGCAACCACACAAAAAAGTGTTGGCTACCTCGGCTTTTCGCTTTAAAATATAGTTGTGAAAAATACAATAAAGCTCTTAGAGCATACCAAATTTGAGCGAAAATTTCAACAGTTGACGCTCCCGATGAATATGGAAATTACAATATCAGAGGATGATCCGGTACGGCTTGCCAGCGCCCAGCTTGAGGAACTGGATTACAGGGAAGTGTACCGCGCCTATTCTTCACAAGGAAGAAAATCGGCAGCCGAACCCCGGATTATCTTTGAGGTATTAGTTTATGGTTATATGTGTGGCATCTATTCGACCCGCAAGTTGGAGGAAGCCTGCCGGAAACGGGTGGATTTCATGTGGCTGCTGCAAGGTGAGCCGGTGCCGGATTACAGTACCTTTGCCCGATTTCGTTCCGGCCGCACGAAAGAGGCAGTGGAAGATCTGTTTTATCAGTTTGTTCTGAAACTGGAAAAAATCAGTGAAACGGAACACGATGAAGTCTTTATCGACGGCACGAAGATTGAAAGTATGGCCAACTGCTACACGTTCGTTTGGCGCAAAACAACAGAAAAACATCTTGCAAAAGTAAAGGAGCAGGTACGAAAGGAATTCACAGACAGAGAAATCGGTGGGAATGTGACACTGAAAAAGCTGTGTGCCCTAGTTGCCACGGAAAAAGCGGCTTGTAAAAAGGTCAATATTGAATTTGTTCACGGCATCGGTCGGCGCAAAACACCGGAACAACGTGCGTGGGAAAAGATAAATGATTTGCTAACGCGGTGGGAAGATTACGAGAAAAAACTGTTTACGATGGGTAATACCCGGAACAGCTATTCCAAAACAGACCCTGATGCCACCTTTATGCACATGAAGGAAGACCACATGAGGAACGGGCAGCTTAAACCCGGCTACAATGTTCAGATTGCGGTTAACAGCGAATATATTACCGGTGTTGCGGCGTTTTCCAACCGTACAGACAGTGGAACACTGCAGCCTTTTCTTCGTCAACTTGAAAGAAAGCATGGGCAGAAATATCATGCGATTGTCGCGGACGCAGGATATGAAAGTCTGGATAACTACTTGTATCTGGAGGAAAACGGACAGACAAGTTTCATTAAGCCTATCAATTACGAAGTGCAGAAGACAAAAAAGTTTAAGGCTCAGATTGGGCGCAGGGAAAATATGCAATACGATGAGCTGGAAGACTGCTATATTTGTGCGGGAGGCAGAAAGCTGCATTTTAGGCGTGAAAACACACAAATTAACAAACATGGCCGTTTTCAAACCATGGCGTTTTATCGCTGCGAAAACTGTGCCGGCTGCCAGCACAGGCAGGCCTGTTCCAAAGCAAAGGATGATGCCCCAAAAGAGATTAAAGTTTCTACAGAACTGATGCGGTTAAGCAAACAATCACAGGAAAACATCACGACTCCAAAAGGAATCTTGCTTCGGGTAAACCGCTCCATTCAGGTAGAAGGAGCTTTCGGCGTTCTGAAAAACGACCGCAAATTCAAACGCTTTCTCATGCGGGGCAGGACGAATATCTCCACAGAGCTATATCTGCTGTGCCTAGCATTTAACCTAAAAAAACTATGGGCAAAATGCAACACTGGACGGCTGAAAACGCATCTTTTTGCTGTGCAGAAAGAGTGATTTTTAGAAAATTGAAAATCTTCATTGCTGCGAGGACATAAATTTATGTGTCCTCTGATACTTCATACTCATTTTTGTTTTTTATCGCAATGTTTTCAACAATTTCTCTACTAAAGCTTAGTTTTCAACAGAAAAAGGAGGCACTGCAAAACAAAAGTTTTGCAACACCTCCTTCTTGTTATTTCCCGGCTGTGCCGGGCGTTCCGAAAAAGCTTTAGAGTAAAAATTTTACTCACAAATGGACAACCTCGGTTATTTCGGGAGCAGCAATTGACTATCTATTTAAAACTGGAACTGGTCAACCAAATCTTTAAGGATTTGCGCCTGATTATTCAATTCCTCACTCGAAGCCGCGCTTTCCTCAGAAGTGGCCGAATTCGTTTGAACAACGGAAGATACCTGATCAATTCCAAGCGTAACCTGGCTGATGGAAGTAGCCTGTTCGTTGGTCGCTTTTGAAATTTCACTAATCACCTCGGAAGCTTTGCTTACGCCGGTGATGATTTGCTGCAGCGATTGTGCGGTATGGTTTGCGATTTCGGTTCCGTTTTTCACAGAGTGGACGGAATTTTCAATTAGGACGGTGGTATCCTTCGCGGCCTCGGCGCTTTTGCTGGCGAGATTTCTTACTTCGTCTGCAACCACTGCAAAGCCTTTGCCCGCTGCTCCGGCGCGCGCTGCTTCCACAGCGGCATTCAAGGCAAGAATGTTAGTCTGGAAGGCGATGTCTTCAATTGTTTTAATAATTTTACTGATTTCACCCGATGAATCGCTGATTTCCTTCATGGCAGAAATTAGGCTTTGCATAGAGGTATTTCCTTTTTCTACCTCTATGGAAGCCTCTGTGGCCAGCTGGTTTGCGGTATTGGCGTTCGATGCATTGCGGCTGACCTGATTGTTGATTTCCGCAATAGCCGCAGACAGCTGCTGAATGGAGCTTGCCTGTTCTGCGGTGCCCTGCGCGAGGCTTTGTGAAGCACCCGCAACCTGTTCGGAACCGCTTGCCACCTGATCGGCGGAGATTCGGATGTTTGAGAATGTTTTTTCTAATGTAGATCGAATGTTCAGCAAAGAGGACTTAATCTTGGAAAACTCTCCGACATAATCGCAGTTGAGCTCAAACACCAGATTTCCCAATGCGATTTGATCCAGCACGCTTGAGATTTCATCGATGTAATTAATGTACTGCCTTAATCGGTCGACTGTTTGAGAGATTGCCTGCGCGACCTGACCGGTCTCATCCATTGATTTGATTTCCACCTTTACGTCCAAATTTCCGTCTGCAATCTGCTGTGCGTTTCGCATGAGCTTTTTCAAAGGACGAATAATACCTGTAGCTACCAATACGGTGATAAGAAGCAGAATGATTAAAGAAATGCCAAAAATTGAGAATAACGTGTTTCGAACCGCATTGTAGGTCGCGGTAAATTCCTCTTCCGGCATCCCGGTTGTAATAGTCCAGCCAGTGGTACCGACAGGAGATAAATAGCCGAAATTGGTTTTGCCCATAGCGGTGTAAGTAATCGCTCCGGACATTTTTTTCGTGATTGCGTCAATAATGTTCTGCGACATTTTTGATTCTGTTACGTTTTTATTATTGATTGCGGCGTCCGGATGATAAATAAACTGACCGTTTGACGTGGCAAGCATGTAAAAACCTGTTGAACCCAGCTTATAACCCTGAACCATCTGGTTCAGACGGTCAAGCTTAAAATCAATTGCGGTTATGCCCGCGATATTTTTGGTTCCGTTTTCATATACTGGCGCCACTACGCTCACAATCCAGTTTTTTGTATGGATGTCCTGATAGGGTTCTGTAATAATGGTGGCTTTCTTTTCCATCAGTTCTTTATACCAGGGTCGATCTGTAATGTTCCAGTCGGCTCCGGAGGTGTAACCGTCGGATTGCGTATACTGACTGGAATCGATATCCGAAATCCAGGATACTAAAATGTTTTCCGGATCGGTTTGCTGAACGGCATCCAAGGTTTTTTTCACTTCGGCGAAACCGTCGACGGACGTAATTTTCGTACCGGGTACCGTTTTTGCAAATACGCTGTCAAACTGAGAATTTGTAGCCATTTGCTTTGCGACTTCTATGTATTTGGAAAAATATGCACTGATTTCGTGTGATGCCGCCTGCGAGCGCTCCACAAGCTCGCCGGTTGCTAATTTTGTAACAGACTGCTGGACACTGGTAAGTACGATGAGGGAAGTAATGGAAAAAATAATTGCGACGGGTAAGCCGATGCTTAGCAGCAGTTTTAGCAATAAACTTTTTTTGCGTTTTTTTATCATATTTGACACTCCGAAATTTATTTGAAATGCATTCCATGTATACTTTATCGGATTAGATTACTAAATCATTTGGATGTATATCATAAATAAAAAATATTTGGATAACCATCCAGTGAATATACGAAACGGCAAAATTACACAGTCAAATAACCGAATTTATTAAAACTTTTTTATGTAAAAATAACAAAGAGCTTACACCGTGCTACCGGTGTAAGCTCTTCCTATAAGATAGTGTAAAAACAAATTACTGTTTGTTGTCTTTTAAAATTTCTGCCGCTAAATCATCGTTTCCGGTTACTAAAGCGAGCAGCATTCGGTAAACTGTTTCCGGCGAGCGATGAAATTGATCCTTGACCATATTGGCTTGATACATATCCGGTACATACAGCGTGAATCTCATCAGCTCCATCTCTCCGCCGGAAATGTGGCAGACGACATTATAACCCCGTTCCGCCTTTATGATTTCCACCTGGTTTTCGCTCTCCCGTTTCGCTTTGGCAAGAAGGTTAATTGCTGCCGCTACCGCTTTATCCCGGACGGCGGAAGGCAAAGACTTGTCCAGCTGCTTCGCGACCATGCGTCCGGTCTCACTGATGGCGCAAAGCTCTTTCTTTTCTCCGCTTACGATTAGATTTCCTTTTTCTGTCAGCTCGGCAAGGGAATCTGTCACTTCAAAATAGTTTGCCAGCCCGTTATCCTGAATAATACTTATGATATCAGATTTTGAAAGCGGGGTGTTTACGCTGGCAAGCAGGTAACAAATCAGCAATTTAATTTCGCTCTTATTGCGAAGGCCGCCTAACTCCACTCCTGCGGAGAACGCGTTAAACTCCATAACAAACCCTCCAGATCATCGTAATAAAAAAGCCAAAGCAAACGCGCTCCACGTTTGCAGGAGCATGCTAGCTTTGACTTGTAACAACTTACCGATATTAATATTCTAACATAATATTGCCTGTCTTACAATCGTTTTTCCTCATTTATTTGAGAGATTGCTCTTTAGAAATGTTAGAGCCTTATTCTGAATATCTACCGTGCATACACGGAAAGCCCCTACCAGCTCTTTTTCCCGGTTTGAAAGCTCATAGATATGGCTTGTGTTTTTTTTACTTCGAATAAAACGGGGAACGCCGCTGTCAGCCGCGCTGCCTGGAACATCTTCGTCAGCAAGCATTTCGTTAATCGGAATATTAAAAATTTTGGAAAGCGTCATAAGAACGGTGATATCCGGTGTCGTTTTTCCGATTTCATAATAGGAGTAAGTAGAGCGGTCAATATTTAAAATTTTTGCAAGCTGACTTTGCGTGTAACCGCTTTTTACGCGAAGCTCACGTAACCTTTCGTTAAGACAGAAATTTCCCATTAACACACCGCCTTTCCAAAGAAATTTTTCACGGACAAATCAAACTTAGTATATAATCGAATTGCAGTCCATTAGCAATTATGTGATCATTATTCACAGATTGGTTATATGTTAAATATATCCAATTTATTGACTGGATAAAAAAGTCTTGACGTATTTGCCATTGTTTTGTATAATAATTTGGTCAGTTAAAAATGCTACTGTGGCTCAGTTGGTAGAGCAGCGCATTCGTAATGCGCAGGTCGTCAGTTCGAGTCTGACCAGTAGCTCCATGCTTGTCCCCGTGATTGAAAACTCAATTGCGGGGTTCTTTTTTCATTATTATTATATTGTTTTCCAATCGTATTATTCTGTAATATAGTTACAGATGCGAGCTTGGCGTTCGGATATAATGAAATTATCATCTGCTTTTATTACGCATGATTTGGCTGCTCATGATTCCAATTGGGATGGATATACTATTTTAATATTAATCTTATAATGCGACAAAAGCATGATGGGATAACGGAGGAAAAGCTATGACGACGTTTAATCAATTGTATCATCGGCTGGTTAAGGCTTCACTGGAGAATAAAGAGCCGGAGGAACTGGAAAAAATCAGAAAGGAGGAGTTTGACCCGCATCAGCTGGATTGCCTGCTGAATCCTGACAAGTACCCCTTGGTCTGGCGGACGGGTGACTGCTCCTGTGCGGACAAAACAAAAAACGGCTGTTCGGTGCATTGCTTATTCGAAGCGATCTATCAGGATGAGAAGGGCAATTTCAGTATTAATAAGGATTTATGTGTTGGCTGTGGGGAGTGTATTGATGAGTGTAAATCAAACAAGCTGACTGCCAGCCGTGATATCCTGCCGGCGCTTCATGCCGTAAAATCTGCGAATGCGCCTGTCTACGCCATGATCGCCCCCGCGTTTATCAGCCAGTTTCATGAAGACGTCACTCCGGGCAAGCTGCGCAGCGCGTTTAAAAGTATCGGGTTTGCCGGAATGGTGGAGGTTGCTTTATTCGCCGATATCCTGACCTTAAAGGAAGCGTTGGAATTTGACCGTAACATTGTTCGGGAGGAGGATTACCAGCTTACGAGCTGCTGCTGCCCAATGTGGATTTCCATGATACGTAAGGTGTATCACGAGCTCATTCCCCATGTGCCCGCGGCGGTATCACCGATGGTGGCGTGCGGGCGCGCGATCAAGCATTTGCACCCGGATGCCATTACAGTCTTTGTCGGACCGTGTCTCGCAAAAAAGGCGGAGGCGCGCGAGCCGGATGTGTCGGATTCCACCGATTTTGTGCTGACCTTTCAGGAGGTCAGGGATATTTTTGATGTTGCTAATATTGATCCCGCCGCCATGCCGGAGGATTCCCGCGATCACTCGTCCCGCGCGGGCAGGATTTATGCCAGAACGGGTGGTGTGAGCGAAGCGGTGCACAGCACTTTGGAAAGGCTGAATCCCAATCATAAGATTGCTTTCCGTTCCAGTCAGGCAAATGGAGTTCCGGCCTGCAAAGCGATGTTGAATGAATTAATCGCCGGAAATAACAAAGCGAATTTTCTGGAGGGAATGGGTTGCGTCGGCGGTTGCGTCGGCGGACCAAGGGTTCTGATCGACCGCGAGGAGGGCAGGGAAAACGTGAACGGATACGGGGAGCAGGCTGCATATCCGACTCCAATTGATAATCCTTACGTAATTGAGCTGCTTCACCGGCTTGGCTTCGAGACGGTGGAAAGCCTGTTGGAAAACAGTGATATTTTTACCCGGAAATTTTAGCGCCTGGTTTTGTAATAATTTGCCTTTGGGGTTATTTGTTGCTGTTCAAGCTCTTATATATATGATATAATTAATTTAGATTGTTATGGGGGCTTGCAGATGGGATATAAAGAAGAGTTTGAAGAGATTTATCAGTCGAAAATAACACGCGCTGGGAGTGCGGAATTACTGGAATGGTTGAAAACGACCGATTTTTTTACCGCTCCGGCCAGTACGAGATTTCATTGCGCCTGTCTCGGGGGGCTGGTTCGCCACAGCGTCAGCGTATACCGTGTTATGCGCGACCGATATTTCGACCCGAATACAGACAGCGAAGAGAGCTTTGCAGTTTGCGGACTTTTGCACGATGTATGCAAGGCGCAGTTTTATAAGGAAAGCGTACGCAATGTAAAGAATGAAGAAACCGGTGCGTGGGAGAAACGTCCGTATTATATGATAGAAGACAGCTACCCCTATGGTCATGGAGAGAAATCGGTATTTTTGATCGAACGTTTTATGCGACTGAAAACATCGGAAGCAATTGCGGTAAGGTGGCATATGGGCGGCTTTGATGAATCCGTAAAGGGCGGCAGCTTTTCCATCGGTTTGGCCTACCAGAAATATCCGATTGCGGTAAAGCTGCATCTTTCCGACTTGGAAAGCACCTACCTCTGCGAAAAAGGAACCTCGTCGATTCATGATAAAAAATAATCATAAAACAGAAAACACCGGAGGAGAAATCTTCCGGTGTTTTTGCTTTTCGCCTGCGTAAACGCAGAGGAGAGAGAAGTATCGTCACAAGCATCAGGAGCTTAAAGCGTCAGTAAATCAGGGCTTTGCGGGAGTTTCTATTGCAGAGTAAGGGATATCGATAAATAATAATTAAAAAAAGTATTGACAATTCGCCTGTTTTGTATTATTGTATTAATAGTCTAATACAATAATACAAAACAGGCTGCAACAATGACCAAATATTTTACTAAAAAGAAAAATATTAAATCATGATATTCCTATTGACAAATGAAGTCTTATGTTGTACTATTGTATTAAGATATTAATACAATTAAATACGGAGGTGAAATTATGCCGTGGAATTTGAAATCCGACAGACCGATTTACTCCCAGCTGATTGAACACATAGAGCTGTTAATCGTTTCTGGTATATATCCAGCCGGCTCCAAGCTGCCGTCTGTTCGCGATATGGCAAGCGAGGCATCCGTCAATCCCAATACGATGCAGCGCGCATTGTCGCAGCTTGAAAGTGATGGATTACTCTATTCGCAGCGTACCAGCGGCAGATTTGTTACGGAGGATGTGGAGAAGATTATGCAGACAAAGACCAGCCTGGCCATGGCTTTAATCCATGAATTTATTGATAGCATGAGCAATCTTGGCTATAATCGTCAGCAAGCGGTATCTATGCTTGAGAGTGTGGCAAAGGAGGAAGAATAATGGATAATATATTGGAATGTCAAAATCTGGTTAAGTTTTTTCCCGGGTGCCTTGCGTTGAATTCAGTAAATCTTGCGGTTCCCAAAGGCAAAATCGTCGGACTTCTTGGTCCGAACGGCAGCGGAAAAAGCACCATGATTAAGCTTGCAAACGGCTTGATCACTCCATCAAGCGGTAAAATTCTGATCAATGGAATGGAGCCGGGAATCGAAACAAAGAAAATCGTCTCGTATTTGCCGGAGCGAACTTACCTGAATGATTGGATGACCGTAAATAACATGATCGATTTCTTTACGGACTTTTATGCGGATTTTAACCGGAATAAGGCTTTTGATATGCTGCAGCGGCTCGGCGTTAACCCGGTTTTGCGGTTGAAGACCATGAGCAAGGGTACGAAAGAAAAAGTACAGCTCATTCTGGTTATGAGCCGCGAGGCGGACCTGTATCTGCTTGATGAGCCAATCGGCGGCGTTGACCCGGCGGCACGCGATTACATTCTCGATACGATTATCGGCAACTACAATGAGAACGCGACAATCATCATTTCGACTCACCTGATTTCTGATGTTGAAAAGATTCTCGATGAAGTAATTTTTATTAACAAGGGAAACATCGTTCTTACTTCCACGGTGGACGAGATTCGCGAAAACGAAAACAAGAGCGTCGACGCGCTGTTCAGGGAGGTGTTCAAATGCTGAGTAAGCTTTTAAAATATGAGTTTAAGGCAACGTCCCGAATCTTTCTGCCGATGTATGCACTTTTGATCGTGTTTGCCCTGATCAACAAGCTATTCATGTCTATCAACTCGGAATTCTTGAAAATACCAAGAGTAATTGCAATGTCGGCGTTTGTAATCATCATCGTCGGTATATTCGTTGTTACGCTGGTCGTTACCATACAAAGATTCCATAAAAATCTTTTGAACGACGAAGGATACCTTTCGTTTACACTGCCTGTCAAGGCGCACACCCATGTTGACAGCAAAATCATTGTAACAATAGTCTGGTATATTTTGAGTACTGTTGCCGCGGCATTGGCAATTTTGGTGTTAGCCTTAGACCAGCAAAGCAATGCTGATTTTCAACGGTTTTTCCTTGAACTCGGCGAGGCTATCCGGATGATTGGTCCGCAAAGCGCAGTTCTGATTGTGGAAATGCTTGTGGCGGCGCTGCTGTGCATTTATTGCGGCACCATTCAGATTTACGCGTCAATTGCCATCGGCAATTTAAGCTCCAAACATAAGCTGTTGGCCGGTATCGGCGCTTACCTGGGTCTTGGAATGATCGAGCAAATATTCGTATCTATATTTATGTCCTTCAGTGGTGAAAGCTTTAGAAAGTTGTTTTATCTTAATACGCCCCAGAGCGTTGTTTACGGAACCGAAGTATGCATGCTCATCATGATCATATATTTTGTTGTTTTCTCGGCGGCTTTTTACATTCTTACAAACTGGCTGCTAAAAAATAAGTTGAATTTAGAATAGATTGTAGCGCAAATACAACCTGGCAGACTGCGGCAAATTCGCTGATTCTGTAGCTGTCTCTCATATTTGCCGCCAGTCTGGGGAGGCGCAGAAATGCACCTCCTTTTGTTTTTGTTCGGTTTAAGGTCTGCTGTATGAGAATTCCATTGAAAAAGCGCCTATAAAATAATATAATATCAGCATAAGCGCCGCATCGATATCACAGCAAATTGTCAGTTATGCAACAGCTGACAAAATACAAATTCAGTGAAAACGAATGGGAAATCAGCTTAAATATTTTTAGTAAAGGGAATTTTCGAATGCAATATATCAACGACGCAAAACAGTTAAAGTATGAAGTGCTTGCCAGAGTGGCAAAATACGCGTATGAGGGTACGCTGGAGAAGAATCTTGACCAGATACCCTATGACATCATTCCGGGTCCTCTGCCGGAATTTCGCTGCTGCATCTATCGTGAGCGTGAAATTATCCGGGAGCGGCTTGTCTCCGCGCAAGGCAAGAATCTGCCCGCTCAGAGTGACCGCGATATCGTCGCCGTTCTTCCGGCAGCCTGCGAGGGCTGCCCGATCAACCGTTTTACCGTAACGGATAACTGCCAGCACTGTCTGGCGAAAAAATGCTTTGAAGCTTGCAAATTCGGCGCCGTTTCCATAACACCGAAGGGTGCGTATATCGACCCGGCAAAATGCAAGGAGTGTGGGCGCTGTGCCGCTGCCTGCCCCTACAATGCGATTTCTGATACAATGCGCCCCTGTATCCGCGCGTGTCCGGTAAAGGCGATTTCCATGGATGAACACCATTTGGCCGTCATCCATCATTCCCGTTGTATCAACTGCGGTGCCTGCACAAAGCATTGTCCGTTCGGGGCAATTACCGACCGCTCCGGCATTGTGGATATTATCGATGACATAAAATCGGGAGCTCCGGTGTTCGCGGCGTTTGCCCCGGCGGTCGAGGGTCATTTTGGTACGGCTAACATTGGTATGCTGAAATCCGCTATGAAGCAGCTCGGCTTTTCCGGCTCCTTTGAGGTTTCGCTCGGCGCGGATGCCACTTCCTGCAATGAAGCGCAGGAGCTGAAGGAAGCGGTAAAGGACGGAAGGAAAATGACGACCTCCTGTTGCCCGGCTTTTGTGGAGATGATCGAAATGCATTTCCCTAACCTTGCACCGCTTGTTTCAAATACCGGCTCCCCGATGACCTTGGTTGCCCGTTATATCAGAGCCGTTCATCCGGGCGCAAAGGTAGTTTTTATCGGTCCGTGTATTGCGAAGAAGGTTGAAATTCTGAAAATCGCCGATTCCGCCGATTATGTAATGACCTTCGAGGAGCTGAATGCAATGCTTACCGCAAGAGAAGTGAATTTGACGGATGAGGCGGAGAACGAGCAGGACGGCAGTCTGGCTGGAAAAGGATTTGCGCAGAGCGGGGGAGTATCCCGGGCTGTTTCGGCAGTATTGGAGGAAGAGGATTTTGATCTTCCGTTTAGCTGTGTAAAATGCAATGGAGCCAAGGAGTGCAAAAAGACCTTGTCTCTTTTAAACTCCGGACGTTTGGCGGAAAATCTTGTAGAAGGCATGGTCTGCGAAGGCGGCTGCGTTGCCGGACCGGGCGGTGTGGAAGAACTTCAAAAGCTGCTGAAAAACAGGAATAGCCTGCTGGCGGCAGCCGACCGCAGGGGAATAAAAGAGAATATTCAAAGCCTGCATGATTTTTCCAAAATAAAGCTTGACACATTGAACGACAGAATTTAAACTACAGATATCATTATTTTTTATTACAGGCGAACAGTAGGAATAAGTGCAAGCTGAATATGAAGGTGTAAAATATGTCTGCGATCAGTACGAGAAATCTGACGAAAAGCTATGACGAAAAGGTTATGGCGTTAAATGACTTGAATCTGGAGATTCCGCAGGGCAGCGTCTTCGGTTTTCTCGGTCCCAATGGGGCCGGAAAGACAACAACCGTAAAGCTGTTGACCGGGCTTCTTCGCCCCACAAAGGGCGAATGCCGTGTACTTGACCTGGAGCCTCAGAAAAACCCGGAAGAGGTACACCGTCTTTGCGGCGTAATGACAGAAAGCGCGAAAATGTACGGTCAGCTGACCGGAATGGAAAACCTTGTGTTTTTTGCACAGACCTCCGGGTTGCCTTACGATGTGTGCGGTCAAAGAGCCGGCGAACTGTTAAAACAGCTGGATTTATGGGATGCCCGTGATAAAAAGCTGAGCGCCTATTCCACTGGAATGGCGCAGCGGCTCTCATTGGCACGCGCACTGGTGCATCAGCCGCAGGTGCTTTTTCTGGATGAACCGACAAGCGGTCTGGACCCGGAATCCGCACAGACGGTAAATGAAATGATCGCCGAGCTTGCCGGAAAATCAGGAACAACGGTGTTCCTCTGTACCCATCAGCTCCGCTACGCGCAGGATCTTTGCAGTACCTATGGTATTTTGGAAAAGGGAAGCCTTCTTGTGTCGGGCGATCTTCAAACCCTGAGCGATTCGATTGGCTGCCGCATTAAGGCCGGATTCCGGTTATCGGAAGGGGATAAGTTAGACGGCTTCGATTTTCAAAACGGATGGTGGCAGACGGAAGTACTCAGAGAAAACGAGATGCCGGGTCTGCTGAAAAAGCTGGTAGAGGAAGGTCACAGTGTTTATGAAGCGCGGCTGATTAAACCGACTCTTGAGGATATTTACTTTCAATATACCGAGCGTCAGGAGGCTTCACAATGAGATGGATTACTCCGGCTGAAAAGGCCATTATCAAAAAGGATTTCGGCGAAATATGGAATACCAAAATGGCGCGCAATACGATGCTGGCTCTGCCGATTATTCTGGTTGTGTTCTTGCCCGCGATGTATCTCGCGATTATCTTTCTGGTTCCGCCCGAACAGGTAAACGGCATGGATAAAATGCTGTCGCTTCTGCCGCCGGAAGCAAAGCACTTTTCGCAGCGGCAGAGTATGTTTTATATGCTCACCAATGTTTTGTGCCCGATGTTTTTCTTAATGATTCCTCTGATGATCTCGAGCATATCCGCAGCCTGCAGCTTTGTTGGTGAAAAGGAGCGCAGTACAATTGAAACCCTGCTGCTAACCCCGCTGAGTGTCGAAAGAATCTTCAAGGCAAAGGTTTTTGGCTGTGTTATTTTGTCCGCCGTTTCAACGGCGATTTCGTTTATCGCTTTTTCCATTACCATATCAATTGGCGACATCATGCTGGAAATGCCATTTTTCCTTAACTGGAACTGGTTGGTGCTTGTCCTGCTGTTAGCACCCGCCATCACGGTTTTCGGTGTGATTTTCATGGTGATTTTTTCCGGAAGAAGCAAAAGCTATATGGAGTCGTTCCAAACCTCCAGTTATATTGTTTTGCCGTTAGTTTTGCTGTTTATCGGGCAGTTTACCGGTCTTTTTCAGCTTAATGCCCTGATTCTTCTGATCCTCTCCGTTGTAATACTTCTTCTTGATATCGTTTTGCTGGCGTTCGGTTCGCGCAGCTTTACCCCTGAGAAGCTGTTAAGATAATTGTTGTTTGCCTTAATCTTGCTATTGTATTATAATTAAACCACGAGGATTAAGACAAGAAGGTGATTATGTGGCTGCAGATTTGCACTGTCACACAAAGATGTCCGACGGTTCGGTGAG
>JAEZWL010000071.1 GCA_023420245.1 Bacillota bacterium
CTACCCTGAATACGCTGAACCTGTATCCCTTGGGCTCCACCGTAGTGCGCAACTTCAGACGCTGCCTGAGCGCCGGTCATATTCCTGACCGTGGTAATCTGCGAATATTTTTTAAATGCTGATCTTACTCGGAACTGCGCTATCATGGTAACAATGAGCGCCGGGACTATATATATAAAATATGTATAGTCGAAATAGTAAAATCCGTAGTGCATAACCAAACCTCCACTCTATTGAACGATTGTACCACTTTCCACAGGATGTCCCCGAAGAAAGTCTTTTCCGCTCATTTTTTTTCCGCCTTCATATTGTACCTCAAGCAGCTCTACCGCAGTATTCTTACCGCAGCAGACGATAAAACAGCTGTTTTCGACGATAACCTGCCCAGCCTCTCCATAAAAGCCTTCCGCAATTTTGCATCGATAAATTTTCAGCTGCTTACCCCCAAAAACTGTGTTGGCAGCCGGCCACGGTGAAAGTCCGCGCACCTGATTGTGAATGGCGGAGGCAGGCTTCTTCCAATCAACAGGAGATAGCTCTTTCGTCAATATGGAAACATAGCTTGAATTTTCTTCTGTTTGCGGAGTCCTCTTCAAGGCACCGTTTTCGAGTTCCTTTAGTGTTCGGATTAAAAGGCGGGCACCTACCAAAGAAAGCCTGTCATATAATTCGCCGGAAGTTTCTTCTTCACCGATCTCAACGGATTCGCTTAAAAGGATATCTCCGGTATCAAGCCCTTCCGACATAAACATGGTGGTCACGCCGGTAATCTTGTCTCCGTTTAAAACAGACCATTGGATTGGAGCGGCTCCCCGATATTTCGGGAGCAGGGAACCGTGAACATTGATGCACCCACAGCGGGGAATGTCCAATACCTCCCTGGGAAGTATTTTTCCATATGCCACGACAATTATTACATCTGGATTCATCGTCCGAATGGTTTCGGCGGCTTCTTCCGAACGTAATGTCTTTGGCTGATATACATTTATCCCGCGCCCCGCCGCAAGCTCCTTAACCGGGGAGGGCGTGAGAAGCTGCTTCCTTCCCTTGGGTTTATCGGGCTGCGTAAATACGGCACATACTTCATGTCCTTCATCCATTAAGCTTTTTAAGCTTGGCACCGCAAAATCCGGTGTCCCCATAAATATCACACGCATTGCTTCACCTGCTTTATTCCTTAAGATTTTCCAGCTCTTCCTTGTCCAGCATACGGGTTACATGCGATTTAAACAGAATGCCATCAAGATGGTCGATTTCATGGCAGCATACCGTTGCCAGCAGCTCTTCACCCTCCAGCTCAAAGAACTCTCCCTTGCGGTTTTGTGCTCGGACTTTCACATACATCGGGCGTTTGGTAACCCCGTATTGCCCGGGGGAGGATAAACAACCTTCCACACATTCCTGTTCTCCGCTCTGCTCCAGAAAGACCGGGTTAACCAAATCCATAGGACCCTTACCCAGATCAATTACCACGGCCCGACGTAAAATTCCAACCTGCGGAGCTGCCAGCCCCACGCCATCCGCGTGATGCATGGTTTCCGCCATATCGTCTAAGAGAATCGACAGCTTACGGTCAAATTTTTCAACGGGGTGGCATACCTTATTTAGAAAAGGGTCTCCCTCTTTAATAATATTTCTTATAGCCATAATTGTTCCTCCATTTTAGAGAATTGAATCAGGATTAATATCTACATAGGCCGTAACGCTGGTGAAACTCCGATCAGACGAAAACTGAATCATCAGCTTTGAAATCATTTCTCGGAAAATAAGACCATTACGGCATTTTATAATCAATTTATATCTATATTTATTACTCACCTTATTGATTAACGCGGGCGATGGCTTTAATACCCGCAGTGGCTGGCCAGGATATTCATTTTTTGCAATCCGGCTCAATAAACTGAAAAAGACCCGGCTCGCCTTCTGTACCTCTGTTTCCGACACTCCGACAAACCCAATCACACAAATATCGGAAAAAGGCGGATACAGCATCGCTTTTCTGATGGCAATTTCACCTTCGTAAAATTGTACATAATCCTGTTCGGATGCAAGCCTGATTACATCATTTTCAGGCGTAAGGGTTTGAATGATCGCAAGCCCGTTATACTGTCCGCGTCCGGAACGCCCTACCACCTGTGTCAGCAAGTCAAAAGCACGTTCATAGCTTCTGAAATCATCTCCATAGAGGGCCTGATCAGCAGTTAACACGCCGACAAGTGTTACATTTTCAAAGTCAAGACCCTTCGCAACCATTTGCGTTCCTATAATAACATCATATTCCCCTGCCGCAAATTTCCCCATTTTTTTCTCATACGCAAACCGGGTAAGCGTTGAATCGGTATCCAGACGCAGAATTCTTGCCTGCGGTAACAGCTCCTGAAGCTGCTCCTGCGCGCGCTGTGTGCCAAATCCTGCGTAGTGCACTTTGTTTTCGTGGCACTGCGGACATTCTTTGGTAAACGGGACGGAATAACCGCAGTAGTGGCACATCAGACGATGATTGGCTGCATGGTAGGTCAATGAAATGCTGCAATTGGGACAAGTGACCACCTGTCCGCACGATTTACAGGAAACAAAGGTGTTATAACCCCTGCGGTTAAGCAATACAATCGATTGTTTATGATTCTCAGTATTGTCTTTTATAGCATCAAGCAGCTGCGTACTAAATATTGTATTATTACCACTTTCCGCTTCCTGATTCATGTCCACTATTTTTACATCAGGAAGTTTTGCGGCACCATATCTTGTACTTAGCGTGTTTAAACTGTAACGGCCGTTTTGAGCAAGATAATAGCTTTCAATGGAAGGTGTGGCGGAAGAGAGCACAAGCAGCGCTTTATGATAGGCACAACGAAACTTCGCGATGTCCCGTGCATGGTAACGCGGAGCGGATTCTGATTTATAGGTATATTCCTGTTCTTCATCCATAATAATGAGTCCAATATCATGGAACGGAGCAAAAACAGCAGAGCGGGTCCCAACGGCGATCAGCGCTTCTCCTTCATTGACTCTTTTCCACTCGTCCAAACGCTCCGCCAAGGTCAGCCCGCTGTGAAAAACAGCAACCCCTTTTCCGTATCGTTTATGAAAAAGTGAAATTGTCTGCGGCGTAAGGGAAATTTCAGGAACCATAACAATAACACCGCGTCCCTCAGCCTTCACCCGATCGATCAACCGCATAAAAACAGAAGTTTTTCCGCTACCGGTAACTCCGAACAAAAGCGAAACCCCGCCGGCTCCGGATTGATATTGGGCGTACAAATTGTTATATGCCGCCTGCTGTTCATTGGAAAGAAGGATTTCTTCAA
Source organism: Bacillota bacterium (assembly GCA_023420245.1). Taxonomy (GTDB): domain Bacteria; phylum Bacillota; class Clostridia; order Oscillospirales; family Acutalibacteraceae; genus DATAML01. The sequence continues at coordinate 3,309 of JAEZWL010000071.1, forward strand.
AAGTCTCGGGAGCATGGATATGCTCATACGGATTTCGATATATTTCGTAATCATAATACTGCGCAATCCCTTTAACAACGAGCGTATGTATCACAGAGGGGGTAACTCCGGTAAAATAGCATAATTCCTTAAGTGAGGCGCTTCCGGCGTCATTCAAAACCTGATATACGCTTTTTTGCTTCGGAGTAAGCTTCGGCAATACCGCTGATTCTACCAGCCGCACCATTTTCTGTGTTGCGTCACTCACCTGTCGGACTGCCTCCGTGCTCTTATTAATCAAGTTTAATTCACACAGCTGTTCCAACACCTTACAGTCTTCCGTCAAAGCAAGCGCTTTTAGCAGCTTGCTCCGTTCAACAGGCATCTTTTTTTTCGACAGATACTGTATGACCTGTTTTTGTATCTCATTCAAGGAAAGGTTCGGGGAACCATCCGTCAGGGAATACTCCGTGCGAATCTTAAAATTGATTCCAATTGGCAGAAGAAGCTTAACCGCGTCATACAAAGTGCAGAAATAATGTTCCTTCAGCCAGAGCACCAGTAAAAGGGCTTCATTCGAAAGAAGCGGCGCCTTGTCGAGCACCGCTATGATTGGCTTCATTTTAACTGTATCAGCGAACTGGGGACAAAGCTCAAGAATCATCCCCTGCCTTTTGCTGTTAGCCGACCCAAAAGGAATCAGTACCCGACATCCCGGCTTTGCAGTTCCCGTTAGTTCTTCGGGAATCAGATAGTCAAAGGCTTTATCAAAATGATAAATTGTATTTTCAACCGCAACCTTTGCAGCTATTCTTTCAGGCATGATATTCCTCTCATCAACACAGATTATCGTTCAAGCTCGCCGTTATTTTCTTCCTCATGTTCTATGATTATAAATTTATGCTTCAGATATTCCTGAA
>JAEZWL010000080.1 GCA_023420245.1 Bacillota bacterium
ATAAACAAAGACCATAAAATGAAATATATCTTCATCCCTTTGGGCAGCCTGATCTTTTTCCATCCACATCACCTTAGTTAACTTTTCATGATATTCAACATTTGTTTAATATATATTACCTTAAATAAAAATTTATGTCAAATAGACATTCTGTGAACGAATTATTAAATTTGAACCCTCCGCAAGCCAATTTGCGGAGGGTTGTCAAATACCAATGATTAAATTCTTATTTTATCCTGCCGGGAGCCCCGTCAGGAAAGAACTCCGTCCCTTGCCTCCAGATACTCATCATAGGTAGAGATGCGGTCGACGACTCCTTCGTCCACAATCTCGATTATACGGTTTGCGATGGATTCCACAAACTGATGGTCATGGGACGCAAACAGGACGACTCCCTTAAAATCAATCAGCCCGTTGTTTACCGCGGTAATCGACTCCAAATCCAGATGGTTCGTCGGCTGGTCAACCACCAGCACGTTTGCGCCGAAAAGCATCATGCGGGAGAGCATGCAGCGCACCTTCTCGCCGCCCGACAGCACATCGACCGGCTTGAGTACATCCTCGCCGGAAAAGAGCATCTTTCCGAGAAAACCGCGCAGATAGGTTTCGGTCGTATCCTTGGAATATTGCTCCAGCCACTTGATAATACTGCTGTCGCAGTCGTTGAAGAACACGGAATTATCCTGTGGAAAATAGGACTGGCTTGTGCTTACGCCCCATTTGAAGCTTCCCTCATCCGGCTCCAGCTCGCCCATAATTATTTTAAACAGTGTGGTATTGGCGATTTCATTGGACCCGACAAAGGCAATTTTATCGCCCTTATTTACACGGAAACTGACATTGTTCAGTACCTTTATCCCGTCGACGGTCTTGGAAATTCCGGTTACCTCCAAAATCTCCTTGCCCGGCTCCCGATCCATCGTGAAGCCAACAAACGGGTAGCGGCGGGAGGAAGCGGGCATTTCCTCCACCGTGATTTTATCAAGGAGCTTTTTGCGCGAGGTTGCCTGCTTTGATTTTGATTTATTAGCGGAGAACCGCTGAATAAAGCTCTGCAGCTCCTTGATCTTATCTTCCGTTTTCTTGTTCTGGTCCCGCATCACACGCTGGATCAGCTGGCTCGATTCATACCAGAAATCGTAGTTACCGACATACATTTTGATTTTGTTGTAATCAATATCAACGATATGGGTACACACATTATTCAGAAAATGGCGGTCATGAGAAACCACAATCACCGTTCCCAAATAATCAGCGAGAAAGCCCTCGAGCCAGGCAATGGATTTGTTGTCGAGGTCATTGGTCGGTTCATCCAATAAAATGATATCCGGCTGACCGAACAAAGCGCGCGCCAACAGCACCTTCACTTTCTCGGCACCCGTTAGGGCATTCATCACGGAGTAGAGGATGGCATTATCCACGCCAAGCCCCTGCAGCAGACGCCCGGCTTCGGTCTCCGCCTCCCAGCCGTTCAGCTCCGCAAACTCCGCCTCCAGCTCTGCGGCGCGAATTCCGTCCTCATCGGAAAAATCCTCCTTGGCGTAAAGCTTGTCCTTTTCCTGAAGCACTTCATAAAGACGGGGATTGCCCATCAAAATGGTTTCAAACACCGTATAGGAATCATAGGCATGGTGATCCTGCTTCAACACCGACATCCGCAGCCTTGGGTCGATGGTAATTTCCCCCTTGGACGGTTCCAGCTCGCCGGAGAGCAGCTTTAGAAAGGTGGATTTGCCCGCTCCGTTTGCACCGATTACTCCGTAACAGTTACCGGCGGTAAAAAGCAGGTTAACATGAGAAAATAAATTCTGGCCGTTAAATGCCAGACCGAGATCAGATACAGTAATCATAGTTCCTCCATAGTCGCCAAATATCGAAACACTTTACATAAAGATAATTTAATTTTAACATAAATCAACGGATTAAAAAATAGGAGGATACGATGAAGTAAAGACCCGAACTCTTGTTATTTTTGATGAACACTGCTATAATTATAAAATATCGCGGTAAATAATCAGGTGTTTTAGAGGTGACAGGATGAAAATTCAGGAATCCGGCGAAAACTACCTTGAAACCATACTGATTCTGCAAAGCAAAAAGGATTCCGTACGATCCATCGATATTGCGAACGAGCTTGAATTTTCCAAAGCCAGCGTCAGCCGGGCTATGGGGATTCTGAGAGAGGCCGGGTTTATTACCATGGAGCAGAGCGGAAGCCTGATTCTTACCGACACCGGCCGAAAAAAAGCCGAAGCGGTATATGAGCGCCACACCCTCATCGCAAAATTTCTCCGTATGACGCTTGGCGTTGATTCTGAAATCGCGGCGCAGGACTCCTGTCGGATCGAGCATATTATCAGCGGTGAGAGCTTTGAACGCATTAAACAGTATATCGAGACACATAAATAAAGAAAAAACCGTTGGAACAATCCGACGGTCAGGATACAGGAGAGGTGCCGTATGAAGTTTATCCGTACCGAATGCCCGCATTGCGGAAAGGAACTGCAAATTCCCGAGGATTCAGAAAATATTGTGTGCATGTATTGCGCTAAGCCAATTGACGGAAAGGCTTTGCTTCCCCAGCCGGTGCCTGACGGAGATTACCAGAGGCTGATCGCCGAGGCGGAATCCTCTTTGAATGAGGAAATTTTCAATAAAAAAATCAAGATGCGCAATATAAAATCCAGCACCTACCCGGAAGAGTTTGAGCATTACGCGGCGCTATTCACTCCGGCGCTAAAGGCTTACAGCCTGGCGGCAACCATCAACGAGGAAGCGGTGGAATCCTTTGCGGACATCCTTTTCAACCGTTTTTTAAAACGCCTTGAAGACGACGGAATCAAAAAAGAGAGTGATGCACGCCTTTTTGATATCCGCTATCTAATTGTGGTATTAACCGTCCCCGCAATATCCAATTATAAAACTCCGGCAGCGGAGGCTCTGGCCGACCGCTTCCTTGAAAAATGGAATGCGCATTTCCCGAAAAACAAGCTTGGAAAGTCTTCCTACGATGCGATCAACAGCGGCTTCCGGAAAAAGCTTTGCTTTATTACAACCGCTGTCTGTGACTCGCTGGGCAAGGGCGACGACTGTGAGGAGTTAAACACGTTCCGCCGGTTCCGCGACAGCTGGCTTGCAAAAACAGAGCTCGGCGAAGCAAAAATCAATGAATATTATCTGTTTGCCCCGATGATTGTCCGGGCCATTGATCAGTCGGAAAACAAAGAAGCGGTTTACCGGAATATCTGGGACGAACATCTCTCCCCGTGCCTGAATATGATTCGGGAGGGCAACCCCCGGAAATGCGCGGAGGAATACGAAAGCATGGTTCTGAAGCTGGAAGACGAATGGCTGAACTGATTAATAATAAAACGCGAAACGGGAGTTTCCTTTGTAACAAAAGGATGCTCCCGTTTTTACGTCCAGTCAACGACCTCAACCACACCCTGGTTTTTTGCTTCTTCCATCAGCTTCAGCATTTCAAGGGCGCTCCGAAAGCTTCTGGTTCGGTTTTGTTCCACCCAAGTGATAGTACCCTGCCAGGTCGAATTTCTTCGATATTGCACATTAACA
>JAEZWL010000099.1 GCA_023420245.1 Bacillota bacterium
GAACGACAAGGTTATCGCAATCAAGAGTCTGGAGGCCTTCGCCAAAGCTGCGGACGGCAAGGCAACAAAGCTGATTATTCCTTCCAATATCCAGTCCTTTGCAGGTTTGGCGACTTCTCTTAAGGAATTGGTATCGGATATTCCCAATACCCCGAATCAATAATGACATAATCAACAATTTTATTGATTTCTTTGACGCTACATCACATTAACTAAACAAAATTAAACTTTTGGCTTTTCATCTATTGATATTACTGCCATAATCACCTACAATGAGTACAGAATGTATTTTGGGAGGTAAGTGCAATGACAGTATCTTCCGTTGTAAAAACCGATGGAGATCGCGCTGCAAACTGCCTTATTGCGTCAATCTTTACCATCTGAAAATTCAGGCTGCGATGTAGATTCGTCGCAGCCTATTTTTTTGGTAAACCAAAAAATAAGTTTTTAGGAGTGTGCAAAATGGCAGTAAAAAAAGTAGCAGTCATTATGGGCAGCGACAGCGATTTCCCGGTAGTTGCCCCCGCGATAAAGAGGCTGAAAGCTTTTCATGTTCCGGTTGAGGTTCATGTGATGTCGGCGCACCGTACCCCTGAGGCGGCTACGGCATTTTCCGCTTCTGCTGCGGAAAATGGATTCGGCGTCATGATTGCCGCGGCAGGAAAAGCGGCTCATCTGGCGGGTGTTCTGGCGGCTCATACCACGCTGCCGGTTATTGGAATTCCGGTGAAATCCTCGACACTCGACGGTCTGGATGCCTTGCTGGCAACGGTTCAGATGCCAAGCGGAATCCCTGTGGCAACTGTTGCAATTGACGGCGCGGATAATGCAGCAATATTGGCAGCACAGATGCTGGCATTGTCAGACAATTCTCTTGCGGCTCAGCTTGCGGATATGAAAAAGCAAATGGCAGAGGGCGTGGCGCAGAAAGACGAAGCGCTTCAGGCGAAAGTACAGGAATTATAAGATCGAATAAGAATATATGGGGGATATTACATGAAAAGCTTCAGCGAGAGTTACAAATCGGCCGGAGTCGATGTCACAGCCGGATATAAAGCGGTTGAGCTTATGAAAAACCATGTCGCCCGAACCAATATTCCCGGGGTGGTTTCTGGAATTGGAGGGTTCGGCGGGCTTTTTCAGCCAGATTTGACCGATATGAAAACCCCGGTATTTGTCAGCGGCACCGACGGCGTTGGAACGAAATTAAAGATTGCTTTTTTAATGGACAAGCATGATACGATTGGAATCGACTGTGTTGCGATGTGCGTCAACGATGTTGTCTGCTGTGGCGCAAAGCCGTTATTCTTTCTGGACTATTTAGCGGTCGGAAAGAATTATCCGGAGAGAATCGCGCAGATTGTTTCCGGCGTCGCGGATGGGTGCGTACAGTCAAACTGCGCTCTGGTCGGCGGAGAAACTGCTGAAATGCCCGGGTTTTATCCCATTGATGAATATGATCTAGCCGGTTTCTCCGTTGGTATGGTGGATCGGGATAAAATCATAGATGGCTCTCAGATTCAGGAGGGGGACGCGTTGATCGGACTACAGTCCTCCGGTATCCACTCAAACGGATTTTCTCTGGTTCGCAAGGCGTTCAATGTGAGTGATAAAAACATTTCCATGCATATCAGCGAATTGGGTTGCACCCTTGGCGAAGAGCTTTTAACGCCGACAAAGATTTACGTTAAGCCAGTATTGGCCTTGAAAGAGAAGATTCAGATAAAAGCAATTTCTCATATTACCGGCGGTGGATTCTTTGAAAATATCCCGCGTATGCTCAAACCAAATATGACCGCGAAAATTGAATTGGCTTCATTACCGAAGCTGCCGGTATTCTCTCTTTTACAACGTCAGGGCAATATTCCGGAAAGAGATATGTACAATACGTTTAATATGGGAATCGGAATGTGCATGGTGGTTGCGAAGGAACACGCAAACCAGGCGGTGGAGGAATTGAACGCAATGGGTGAGCATGCTTATGTAATCGGCAGCATTGCAGCCGGTGAAGAGGGCGTGTCTCTATGCTGAACATTGCCGTTTTGGTTTCAGGCAGCGGCACCAACCTGCAGGCATTGATTGATGCTCAGGAGAGAGCTGAAATCCCCGGTGGGCAGCTTGCGCTAGTCGTTTCCAGTAAAACAGATGCTTTTGCTTTGGAACGCGCAAAAAGCGCCGGAATTAAAACGGAAATCTTGCTGCGGAAACGGTTTTCTCTGCAGGAGGATTATGATGAAGCTCTTCTATCGATTCTTGAAAATTATAAAATTGATTTAATTGTGCTGGCAGGGTTTATGACAATTATTAGCGATCGTGTGATCCGTCGTTATGAAAACAGGATGATTAACGTCCATCCCGCGTTGATTCCCTCCTTTTGCGGAGAAGGCTTCTACGGCTTGCGGGTTCATGAAGCGGTATTACAAAAGGGCGTAAAGCTGACCGGAGCGACGGTTCATTTTGTTAATGCAGTCTGCGATGGAGGTCCGATTATTCTCCAAAAGGCGGTTGAAGTTAAGCCGGACGATACCCCGGAGCTGCTGCAGCGCAGGGTAATGGAGCAGGCGGAATGGAAGCTGCTTCCCCAGGCGGTTGCTCTCTTTTGTGAAGGGAAAATACTTGTGGAGAACGGGAAAACAAGAATAAAGGAGTAAAAATTGTGGAGATTAAGGATGTTCAAAAGGAATTAAGCGTAAACCCATACCCCGGTCGCGGAATTGTTCTCGGCAGAAGCGAGGACGGAGAAAAAGCGGTGATTGCCTATTTTATTTTGGGACGCAGTGAGAACAGCCGCAATCGTATTTTTGTGGAAGACGGCAACGGAATCAAAACACAGGCCTTCGATCCGGCAAAATTAGAGGATCCGTCTCTGATCATTTATTCTCCTGTACGCGTTCTCGGTCAAACGACGATTGTAACCAACGGGGACCAGACGGATACAATTTATGAATTTATGAAGAGCGAAAGAACCTTTGAAGCGGCGCTCCGCACGCGTACGTTTGAACCGGACGGACCGAACTTTACTCCCAGAATCTCCGGTTTGGTTAATGGTGACGGCGATTATAAGCTTTCCATTTTGAAGAGTGCCGAAGGAAATTCGGATTCGGTTCACCGCTATTTCTTTGAATATGATTCTCCTGTCAGCGGTCAGGGACATTTTATCCATACCTATAAAAGAGACGGAAATCCGCTCCCATCCTACGAGGGCGAACCCACATTGGTAGAGATCAAGGGTGATATCGATTTATTTACAGATACCATTTGGAACAGCCTGAATACAGAAAATAAGGTTTCCTTATTTATCAGATTTATTGATATCAAAACCGGTAAAGCGGAAACAAGAATCAGGAATAAGAATCAATAATCAGGGGGTAGCAGAAATGTCAAACGAGCTTACATTAAAGTACGGCTGCAATCCAAACCAGAAGCCGTCCCGGATTTTTATGCAGGACGGCAGTGAATTGCCGATTCAGGTTTTAAACGGAAAGCCGGGGTATATTAATTTTTTGGATGCCTTTAACAGCTGGCAGCTGGTTCAGGAATTAAAAAGGGCAACCGGACTTCCGGCCGCCGCTTCGTTTAAGCATGTCAGTCCGGCTGGAGCCGCCGTTGCTTCCGAACTTTCCGACACCTTGAAAAAAGTCTATTTTGTTGATGATTTGGAGCTTTCTCCGCTGGCAAGTGCCTACGCTATGGCGAGAGGCGCGGACAGAATGTCCTCTTACGGCGACTGGATTGCCTTATCCGATGTTTGCGACAGGCAGACCGCGACCCTGATTGCCCGTGAAGTATCAGACGGTGTTATTGCTCCCGGCTATACCGATGAAGCATTGGAAATTCTGAAATCAAAGCGCAAGGGCACCTACAATATTGTGACAATGGATGAAAATTATAAACCGAACCCGATTGAACGAAAGGATGTTTACGGAATCACCTTTGAACAGGGAAGAAATGAGTTCCTGATCGACGAGGCACTTCTTTCCAATCTTGTTACGGAAAACAAGATGATTTCGGATTCTGCGAAACGTGACCTGCTGATCTCTCTCATCACCTTGAAATACACACAGTCCAATTCCGTTTGTTACGCAAAGGACGGACAGGTGATTGGTGTCGGCGCAGGGCAGCAGTCCAGAATCCACTGTACCCGTTTGGCCGGAAACAAGGCGGATATCTGGTATTTACGCCAGCACCCGAAGGTGCTTGGTTTAAAATTCAAGGAAGGCATTCGCCGCCCGGATCGCGATAACACCATTGATGTCTATATTTCAGACGAGTATATGGACGTTTTGCAGGATGGCGTCTGGCAGAACCTGTTCGCGGAAAAGCCGGAGGTTCTGACCCGCGAAGAGAAGCGTGCCTGGCTTGATACGTTGACCGATGTGTCTCTCGGCTCCGATGCGTTTTTCCCGTTTGGTGACAACATTGAGCGTGCCCATAAAACCGGCGTCAAATATATTGCCGAGCCGGGCGGGTCTATTCGTGACGATCATGTGATAGAGACCTGCAACAAATATCAAATTGCAATGGCATTCACCGGGATGAGACTGTTCCACCATTAATGTCA
>JAEZWL010000103.1 GCA_023420245.1 Bacillota bacterium
CGCGCAGACAGAGCATTATGGTTATGCTAGTGATGCTCCCCATGTGGATGAATTTTTTACTTAGAACCTACGCGTGGATGACTTTGCTGGAGGATAACGGCATCATTAACAGCTTTTTTGCTTCGGTAGGAATACCCAAGCTCCAATTAATCAATACACAGGGCGCGGTTGTACTGGGAATGGTCTATAATTACATTCCCTATATGATTCTGCCTCTGTATTCCATACTGACAAAAATCGACCAGAGTGTGATAGAAGCCGCGCAGGATTTGGGTGCAAACCGCGTCGGGGTATTTGCCAAGGTGATTTTACCTATGAGTATGTCGGGCATGATCTCCGGCGTGACTATGGTATTCGTTCCGGCGGTTAGCACCTTTATTATCTCAAAAATGCTCGGCGGCGGCGCAAACCTGCTGATCGGGGATTTGATCGATATGCAGTTCCTGGGCAGCGCATATAACCCAAACCTTGGTTCGGCAATTTCACTGGTTCTCATGGTTCTGATTCTCATTTGCATGGGAATTATGAATCAGTTTGATGACGGGGAAAGCAATGGGGGAGGAATCATGATATGAAAGCAATATCCAAGCTTTACACTGCTTTTATCTTTATTTTTCTGTACGCTCCGATTGTCGTATTGATTATTTTTTCTTTTAATGATTCTACAACCATGAGCCGTTCGGTATGGTCCGGCTTCTCTATGAAATGGTATGTCAGACTGTTTCAGGACTCAATGATTTTAGACGCACTTCGCAACACCCTGGTTATTGCTCTGGTGGCAGCCATCGTTTCCACAGTGCTGGGAACCGCGGCAGCCATCGGGATTAACGGCATGAATAAATGGATGAAGCATGTGGTAATGAACGTAACAAATCTACCGATGGTGAACCCCGAAATTGTTACCGGGGTGTCTTTAATGCTTTTGTTTGTTTTTGCCGCAAGAGGTCTTGGCAATCAGTCCCTCGGGATGGTTTCCCTGATTCTTGCCCATATCACGTTCTGCCTGCCGTATGTGATTCTGTCGGTACTCCCGAAGCTGCGCCAGATGGACCCGCATCTATACGAAGCCGCACAGGATCTTGGCTGTAACCCGGTTCGTTCCTTTTTTAAGGTTGTTTTGCCGGAAATTATGCCCGGAATTGTTACCGGGATGATTATGGCGTTTACGCTGTCTATCGATGATTTTGTAATCAGCTATTTTACCAGCGGAACAACACAGACCCTGCCGATCTATATTTATTCTATGACCAGAAAAAGAATCAGCCCGGAAATCAATGCGTTGTCCACGCTTTTGTTCGCAATTATTATCGTGCTGCTCCTCTTTGTCAATATCCGTCAGTCGAAGGATAAGGCTGCGGAAGAAAAATTATTACAGGAGGAGGTATAGTTCGTTGAAAAAAACGATCGCGGCTATTCTGACCGCTGTAATTCTATGCTTTGGTACTTACCCGGCAGCTGCTTCCGCGAAGACGGAGGAGGACGCTCCCCCGGCGGCAAAAACCGGTGTGACAATCAATGTGTACAACTGGGGAGAATATATTTCCAACGGGGTGGATGACACAATCAATGTCAATCAGGAATTCACCGAAAAAACCGGAATTGGCGTCAACTATACGACCTTTGACAGTAACGAGTCTCTGTACTCTAAGCTTGCAAGCGGCGGAGCGAGTTATGATGTGATTATCCCATCCGATTACATGGTATCCAAGCTTAAGGATGAAGGGTTAATTCAAAAAATTGATTTTGCGAATGTCCCGAATTTTAAGTATATTGACAAGCAGTTCCGAAACCCGGAATATGACAAGACCAATGAATATTCAATTCCCTACACATGGGGCGTAGTGGGAATCTTTTATAATAAAGAGTATGTGAAGGAGCCTGTTGACAGCTGGAAAATTCTGTGGGACAAAAAATATTCCGGAAAGATTTTAATGTTTGATAATCCCCGTGATTCATTCGGTATTGCCCAGAAAATACTAGGCTATTCCTTCAACAGCACAAAGGCAAACGAATGGGAGGAAGCCGCCAAGCTGTTAAAAGAACAGAAGCCGCTGGTGCAGGCTTACGTCATGGATCAGATTTTCGATAAAATGTCCAGCGGAGAAGCGTGGCTTGCGCCATATTACGCAGGCGATGCCGCAACACTGGTTGAGGATAACCCGAACATCGGGTTCTCTATTCCCACAAAGGAAGGAACAAATTTCTTTGTGGATGCAATCTGTATCCCGACGAGCGCACAGCATAAAAAAGAAGCCGAGGCTTATATCAATTTTCTGTGTAATCCTGAAATAGCGGCGGCAAACATGGATTATATCGGGTATTCCACTCCCGAAACCGAGGCAAAGAAGCTTTTGCCGGAGGAAACGGTAAATAATCCGATTTTTTATCCCGACCAGAGTATTATGGATCAGTCGGAGACGTTTATCAATTTGCCGGAAGATACGAATATGCTGCTCGATACGCTCTGGGCAGAGGTGAAGATGGGCGGTCCGGGTCAGACCTATACGCTTGTCGCTATTTTAGTTGGGTTTCTTTTCGTTTATATTATAATTGTTGTTTATAAAAAATTGAAAACAAAACGAGAATTGCAATAGAATATCATATGTCTTTGATGAAAAAGCAAATAGCAGGGAATACTTTATGTATTGCCTGCTATTTTTATTTTCAACCTTTTTCCTTTGATTGTAATTATCTCAAATTCCTGCCTAAGAATGCGGAAGAGAGAAAAAAATTTCCATATAATCCCTGTTTAAAACATTATTGACATCATATTTTCACCATCCGGTGGCAGATTAATAGAGCAATGCAAGGAGGTGAAAATTTGAAAAAAGCAATTAAACTTGTTTCTGTACTGTCATTTGCTTTATTTCTTTTTCTAGTTGCCAGCGTTGGAGTTGCAAACTATTTTACCCCGGATTCTTTTCAGGTAACCGCCGGGGAAAAACTCGTATGGAACATGAGCGCCATATCGGCTGTTACCGATGAATATAATATATCGGCTAAACAGACGAATTCAAATAAAAGTTACACGGCAAAGCTGATGCTTTATAATGTATTACCGATCAAAACGGTAAATGTGGATGTAATCAATGAAACCATGCTGATTCCTTGCGGAACACCCTTTGGAATCAAAATGTTTACCAATGGCGTTGTCATTGTAGGAGTAGCGGATATTCAGACAAAATCAGGAATGGTTAATCCGGCGTCTGTATCCGGTTTAAAAACAGGGGATGTTATTACCGCGATCGATGGAAAAAAAATCAATACAAATGCGGAAATCGGCGATATTATTGAAAAAAGCAACGGTCAAACTCTGAAACTTACCGTGAAGAGGGAGAACGACTTCTTTACGGCTGATTTGCAGCCGGTTAAATCAGAAACGGATCTTACCTATAAAGCAGGTCTGTGGGTAAGAGACAGCACCGCAGGAATCGGAACCCTCACTTTTTATGATCCAAGTACGAAATGCTTCGGCGGATTGGGACATGGTGTGTGCGATACTGATACCAATGAGCTTATGCCAATGTTAAACGGTGAAATCGTACCGGTTACCATAAACGGCATTATGAAGGGTGAAAAGGGATACCCGGGTGAGCTAAGGGGGTATTTCTCAACCGATACAGCAATGCGAACCTTAAACAAAAATGTATCGGAGGGTGTATAC
>JAEZWL010000113.1 GCA_023420245.1 Bacillota bacterium
TACACCTTTCGTTTGGCTGTGACAAGCCGATGGATGTTTTTGAAGGCTGGAAGGATTATACAAAACGTCTGGAAGCCAATTGGCGGTCAATTGTTACGGAAGGGGATACGGTTGTAATTGCCGGAGATGTTTCCTGGGCAATGAAGCTGGAGGAAACCGTAAAGGATTTTCAGTTCATTCACTCGCTTCCGGGCAATAAGCTCATCTTAAAAGGCAATCACGATTATTGGTGGACCACAAAAAAGAAAATGGATATTTTTCTGGATGTCCAAGGGTTTCACAGCATTCAGATAATCCATAATAACGCGATTGCCGCCGACCGGTTCGCCGTTTGCGGAACGCGGGGATGGCTCTATAATGCCCAGACGGAAGAAGATGTGAAAATCGTAAACCGGGAAGTAGGCCGTTTAAACGCGTCCATCGATGAGGCAGCGCGGTTGGGTGCCGAACCTGTTGTTTTTTTGCATTATCCTCCGGTATATGACGGAGCGGAGTGTAAAGAAATCCTTCAGGTGCTGACCAGCCGTGGAATTCAGAAATGCTATTACGGACATGTTCACGGAAGTCAGGCAATCAAAAAGGTTTTAACAGGAGAGTACTGCGGAATCAGAATGAATTTGATTTCCTGCGACTACCTTAAATTTACTCCAATGTTAGTCCGGTGAACAAATTATTAATATTTCAGCGAATATATAGAATAATTTTTCGACGTGTGTTATAATATTTCAGATAATTTGCTATTTTGCAGGAGGAAATAAAAATGAGTTTAAAAGCATCTAATAAAGTTGACACAAATCGCTATCAGCTTGAGGTTGAGGTTAGCGGAGAAGTATTTGAAAAGGCCGTTGACCAGGCCTATCATAAAGAAAATAAAAAGATTATGATCCCCGGCTTCCGCAAAGGAAAGGCTCCCCGCGCTTTTGTAGAAAAGTATTATGGCGACCAGGTTTTTTATGAGGATGCGATTAACGCGGTTTATCCGAATGCACTTGATGAAGCGGTCAAAGAAGCAAATCTTGAGATGATCGAGGATAAAATTGATTTTGATATGGTATCCGCCGGCAAAGACGGCTTAGTGTTTTAAGCGACCATCACAACAAAGCCGGAAGTTTAAATAGAAGGATATAAAGGGATTGCCGCGGTAAAGAAATCTGTAGAAGTAACCGATAATGATATTGACGGCGAAATTAAAAAGGTTCAGGAGCGCAATTCCAGAATGGTTACCGTTGAGGACAGGGCCGCGCAAAACGGTGATATTGCGGTAATCGATTTCGAAGGTTCTGTGGACGGTGTTCCGTTTGAGGGCGGTAAGGCTGAAAATTACAGCCTGTCTCTGGGTGCGGATCAATTTATTCCCGGATTTGAAGATCAAATAATCGGGCATAAAACAGGGGAAGAGTTTGATATAAATGTAAAGTTCCCGGACGATTATCAGGCGGCCGATCTTGCCGGAAAGGACTCTGTATTTAAAATTAAGCTTCATGAGATCAAAATGAAGGAGCTGCCGGAGGTTGACGACGATTTTGTCAAGGATGTCAGCGATTTTGATACGCTTGAAAAATACAAGGAAGATATTAAGGCAAAATTAACGGAAGCAAAGGAAAAGGAAGCAACCGACGATGTGGAAAATCAGCTGATCGATAAATTGATTGAGAAAATGAAGGCAGAGATTCCGCAGGCAATGTTTGATAATAAAATCAATGAAGATATCCGTGAATTCGGCTATCGTCTGCAATCTCAGGGCTTGGACTTCGATACCTATTTAAAATATACAGGAATGGACAAGGATTCCATTCGCGGCCAGTTCCAGCCGCAGGCGGAACGTCAGGTGAAGGTACGTCTTGCTTTAGAGAAGATTGCAAAACTTGAGAATATCCAGCCTACCGATGAGGAAATTGAAGAGGAATACGCTAAGCTTGCAAAGGCATATGAAATTGATGCCGACAAGGTAAAAACCTTTATTCCGAAGGAAGAGCTTGCGAAAGATATCGTAGTCGAGAAAGCAATTAATCTCGTTCGCGACAGTGCAGTGGTTGCCTGATAAAGATTGCTGAATAAACAAAAGAAATCCTGCCAATTATCTATTTATTGTAAGCTGTTGGAGGTACGCTGAAATGAGTTTAGTCCCTTATGTTATCGAGCAAACAAACCGCGGAGAGCGTTCCTATGATATTTTTTCCCGTTTGCTGAATGACCGGATTATTATGCTGACGGAAGAAGTAAATGATACAACCTCCACTCTGGTTGTTGCTCAGTTGATTTATTTGGAGGGGCAGGACCCTTCCAAGGATATCAGTCTCTATATTAACAGCCCCGGCGGTTCGGTAACCGCCGGAATGGCTATCTTTGATACGATGCAGTATATTAAATGTGACGTTTCAACAATCTGCATGGGAATGGCAGCGAGTATGGGTGCATTTTTACTGGCGGTCGGTGCAAAAGGAAAGCGTTTTGCGCTGCCGAACAGCGATATTATGATTCATCAGCCGAGCGGCGGCGCACAAGGTCAGGCAACCGATATCATGATTCATGCAGATCACATTCTCGCGACAAAGAAAAGGCTGAATCAGATTCTTTCAGAAAGAACCGGTCAGCCGCTCGATGTCATCACCAAAGACACCGAACGCGATAATTTTATGACAGCTGAAGAAGCTGCCAAATACGGCTTGATTGATAAGGTTCTTTATGAGCGATAATTTATTTTGTATGTAGGTTGGTGATAAAATGCCTAACAACGACGATACGAAGGAAAGAGGGATTTGCTGTTCGTTTTGCGGAAAGCCGCAGAATGA
>JAEZWL010000198.1 GCA_023420245.1 Bacillota bacterium
GCACAGACCTGACCGATATCAGCCTAACCGTGCAAAAAGGGGATTTTATTTTAATTTTTGGGAAATCCGGGTGCGGAAAAAGCACCTTGCTCCGGCAGCTCAAGCCGGTAATCGCGCCGTTTGGGAAACGCGAGGGCAAAATCGAATTTCGCGGTAAAGATATCCTGAGCCTTTCCGACCGGGAACAAAGCACTGCGATTGGATTTGTTTCGCAGAATCCGGATAACCAGATCGTAACCGACAAGGTCTGGCATGAGCTGGCGTTCGGGCTGGAAAATCTGGGGTATGACAGCCAGACCATCCGGCTCAGGGTTGCGGAAATGGCTTCTTTTTTCGGAATTCAGGATTGGTTCTTCAAACCGGTCACCAAGCTTTCCGGCGGGCAAAGGCAAATTCTCAATCTGGCGTCCGTCATGGTAATGCAGCCGGAGGTTTTACTGCTGGACGAGCCGACCTCTCAGCTTGACCCGATCGCGACGTCCAATTTTATTCAGGTATTAAAGAAGATAAACGATGAGCTCGGTGTAACGATTGTGATTTCTGAACACCATTTGGAAGAGGTATTCCCGGTTTGCAGCCGCGTTATTTTTCTGGAGAAAGGCAGGCTGGCACTGGACGCATTCCCACGCGAAATCGGGAGCGCCATGATAAGAGGAAGCAGCGATATGTATGCCGCGCTCCCTGCCTGCGTAAAAATCTCCGCCGAGCTGTCGGGCAAGGAAACTCCGATCACGGTAAAGGAAGCCAAGCAGTGGCTGGAGGATCATGTGCGTCCGTCGTCAAGCCCGGCGCGAAAAGAACTGGAGCATCGCATCCGCGCGGCTTCTGTTCCCGCAGTTACGCTGGAGGATATCTGGTTTCGGTATGACAAAAAATCAGAGGATATTGTACGGGGGGTTACGCTGGAAATTCAAAAGGGAAGCCTGTTCAGCATCGTGGGCGGAAACGGCGTGGGAAAATCAACGCTGCTTTCCGTAATCGGTGGAATCCGCTCGCCGTACCGTGGCAGAGTGAGGCTGTTTGAAAAGGATTGGAACCGAATTGAACGGAATCAAAGATACCGGGGGTTAATCGGCTATCTGCCGCAGGAGCCCCGAAATCTGTTTTCGCGCAGCACCGTCCGCAGGGATTTGGAGGAAATCGCGCTGTCGACTTACCGCGACCGAGATACCGCGAAACGGAAGGCGGAGGAAACCGCGGATTTCTTCCATTTGACCTCCCTGCTGGAGCGACACCCGTTCGACCTGAGCGGCGGCGAGCAGCAATGCGCGGCGCTTGCCAAGGTAATGCTGACCGAGCCGGAAATCCTTCTGCTGGATGAACCTACAAAAGGAATTGACACGGCTTATAAAGCAACGCTGTCCGAATTCTTTTCCGCGCTGAAGCAGGAGGGAAAAACCATTGTGATGGTGTCGCACGATATTGATTTCTGCGCGGAGTGCTCCGACCGATGCGCGCTCATGTTCAACGGGGAGATTCTCTCAGAAAATAACACAAGGGAATTTTTTACGGGCAACAATTTCTATACTACCCCGTCAAACCGGATGGCTCGCGAGCTCTTTCCCGATACGCTAACCTGCGAGGATGTGATTGAAGCATGCCGAAAAAGCCAAATCAGCGTCTGATGCTTTCTTCGTTCCTGATTCTGGCAGCCATTCCGCTTACCATTGCGTTTGGCGTGGTATTCCTGCAGGACCGGAAATATTACTTTATCAGCGCCGCTATTTTAATTGATACCATGCTCCCCTTTCTGCTGGTTTTTGAACACCGGAAACCAAAGGCACGCGAAATCATTTTGATTTGCTCTCTGTCTGCCATTGCGGTAGTCGGGAGAATTGCGTTTTTTATGCTGCCGCAGTTTAAGCCGGTAACGGCTGTGGTGATTGTCTCAGCGGTCTGCCTCGGTCCGGAGGCCGGTTTTCTGGTTGGGGCAATGTCCGGCTTTGTCTCTAATTTCTTTTTCGGGCATGGTCCGTGGACCCCGTGGCAGATGTTCAGCTTCGGTATGATCGGCTTTCTGGCGGGAATTTTGTTTCAAAAAGGTATGCTCAAGCCAAACAAAGCCGCGCTCTGCACCTTCGGCGGGCTGGCAACGTTCTTTATCTACGGGGGTCTGATGAACTTCGCCTCCGTACTCATGTACTCCACCGCAATCAACCGGGAGACTTTGATCGCGGCTTACCTGACGGGCATTCCGTTTGACTTCATCCACGCGTCGTCCACGGTTATTTTTTTATTTTTTATGGAGAAACCAATGTCCGAAAAAATCGCGAGAATCCGGTTGAAATACGGATTAATCGAGGACAACGGAGCTCCGGATTCCTAAGGCAACCCCGCACAAAGTGAACATTGCTGAGCTTGCGGTCCTCGGTGTTACCCTAATATATCCCCGGGGAGGAAAACAAACGGGAGCAAAGCTCTTCTATGAAACAGGAGGTTTTTATGAAAAAGGCTGCAAAATCTTTTCTGGCGTTATTTCTCTCAGCTGTCATGATCCTGAGCGGAGCCGGCGTGAGCGCATTTGCCGACACGAAATCCGCACCGGAAATAAAAAAGCTGGAGGTCTCCGCGCAGGAAATGAGCGACGATGTCTGCAAGGCGCTTGTCAAAACCGTTCCGTCACCCGCGTTCGGCACCTTCGGCGGTGAGTGGACCGTTCTGGCGCTCGCCCGCTCCAACTACGACGTTCCGAAAAACTACTATACCACCTACTACAACAATGTGGTGAACACGGTAAAGGAAGCGCAGGGAAAGCTTTCGACAAACAAGTACACCGAATATTCCAGGGCGATTCTGGGTCTGACCTCGATCGGGCGCGACCCCAGAAATGTAGGCGGATACAACCTGATTAACCCGCTCGCCGACTTTGACGGTGTAAAAAAGCAGGGAATCAACGGACCGATTTTTGCTTTGCTCGCCCTTGACTCCTATGAATACGAGATGCCGGAGCTTACGGCAAAGGGAACGCAGAATTCCCGTGATTCGATGCTTGACTACATTTTATCCAAAGAAATACAAGGCGGCGGCTGGGCGCTCACCGGAAAAAACCCGGACCCCGACATTACCGCAATGGCTTTGCAGGCTTTAGCAAAATACAAAAACAAGTCCGAAGTTTCCGGCGCCATTGACCGTGGAATCGAAGCGCTTTCCAAGCTGCAAAAAAGCGACGGCGGCTACGCGAGCTGGGGCTCTGTGAACGCGGAAAGCATCGCGCAGGTAATTGTTGCGCTGACCGAGCTTGGAATCGACCCCAAAACAGATTCACGCTTTATCCAGCCGGACGGCAGCTGGCTGCTTTCCTCTTTGGCAAAGTTCTATGTTCCCGGAAAGGGCTTTAAACATATTTTAAGCGGCAGCGCAGACGCGATGGCAACGGATCAATGCGCTTACGCGCTTGCGGCCTATCACCGGGGCGGGCTTTACGATATGACCGACGTCAGCCCGGCAGAGCTGGAAATTACCGCTTTTGCGGAGCTGACTGTAAAAAGCCGAACCGTAAAATACGGCACCGATCAAAAATCCTTAAGCCTCCCCTCCTCCCTATCCGCTACGGTCAACAAAAAGAAGGAAACGATCAGCGGAATCACCTGGGAATCCGACCCGAATTACGATCCTCAATCTCCGGGCACCTATACCTTTACCGCCGTACTGCCTGACGGCAATTATACGCTTGCCGGAAAAGCGGAGCTCCCGCAAATTCAGGTGACCGTCGCGGCACAGAACGGTTCGTCTGCCGGGAATGGCACAAACAGCACCGGCGCCAGCACCCGGACAGAAATCCCTCTGAACCCGGACGAAGCACCGGTAATCAGCGGAACTACGGCAGCTGTAACCACTACCGTTCAGGCTGACCTTGCCTCTGTTATCGCGGGCGCAACCGCTAAAAAGCCGGAAAAAATCACGATTTCACCGCCGACAGCCTCTATTCTGGAGCAGCTGAAAAACGCGGGTGTAAAAACGGTGTCTTTGATTATAAAGGCACCCAAAGCTGTAATCGATAACACCAATCCAAACGCAAAAATTGAAATTAGTCTGGACTCGTCCGCTTTACAGGCGGCCAAGGCATCCCAAAAGGATATCTCGCTTTCCGTCGTAAATTCCGATACCGGTAAAGAAGTATATTCCTGGAGCTTCGCCGGAGCGGCGCTGAAACAGTCCGTAGCCGCCGTTACCAAAGTGAATCTCTCCCTGGACATTTCACTGGTGAAAAATGACGCGTCCGCAAGCGGGATTGTTTCTTCCGCAGCGTCCGCCACCGGTCCTTCCGGTGTGCTGGTGCGGTTTGGCGGCAGCGGTCTGCTTCCGGGTGCGGCTCAGCTGAAAATTTATGTTGGCGGGCAGGAAGGCTGCGCTCCCGGTTCAAGGGTATATCTGTATCATTTAAACAACACCGCGAGGATACTTGAAAAAACGCCAAAGGGTGAATATACGGTGGATGCCGACGGATATCTCACGCTCACACTTGCACAATGCTCCGACTATGTTCTGCTTCCGAAGCCCGCGCCAAACCCGTATCCTGTGGAATCAGACACCGTGTTTCCAACCGGCATCAAATCAGGAAAGACCTATACCTTTGCCATAACGGTAACCGGCGACGCTGTTCCTGCCTTGACGGTCGGCAACCAAAGGGCTTTTAACAGCGCGGTTAAGCGCGTTGGTAACAAATACTATTTCAGCGTAACGGCGGTCGGAGCTCCGGGCGTCATGACTGCTGTTTACAGTACGCTCAAGGGGCAGAAGCCGGTGGTATTGTCTTACGTCGCGGTGGAAAAGCCTTAAGGTCAAATAAGCAGGCGGCTGGTACTCCCTCCGCCTTCAAATAGAGAAGATGCGTCCTTTCCGCGAAAAAGCCAGAATTTCCAATCCCTGTTCGGGAGAGTGAAATTTCTGGCTTTTTCTCTTGGAGCGTTATGAAAAGCGTTAAGGAAAATCAAGCAAAGGGGTTCTCGTTGTGGTAAAGAAGACCCTTGGGGCGGTTGAACTCGATGTCCTCGACGCCGAGGTAATCAAGCAGGGTGTACAGGGCCTTGCCGTAGTGACCGAAGGCGACCGCACCGTGGTGCGGGTAGCGTTTGGCGATCAGTACGTAGCGGTAGAAGCGCTTCATTTCGGGAATCGCGAAGATTCCGATGCCGCCGAAGGAACGGGTGCCAACCGGAAGAACCTCACCCTCCGCGACATAAGCGTGCAGGGAGGTGTCCGCCGCGCTTTGCAGGCGGAAGAAGGTAATCTCTCCGGGAGCGATGTCACCCTCCAGCGTGCCGCGGGTAAAGTCCGGGGTGCCGTTGTTTTCCAGCAGGCGGTTCTGGATCAGCTGGTACTTCACCGCGCCCTTCGAAAGCTTGCAGAGCGGGGTGTTGCCGCAGTGGAAGCCCATAAAGGTATCCTCTAAGGTATAGTTGTATTTGCCCTTGACCTCTTTTTCGAACATATCCGCCGGAACGGAGTTGTTGATATCGAGAAGCGTAACCGCGTCGTTGGTGATGCAGGCGCCGATGTATTCGCTGAGCGCGCCGTAAATATCCACCTCGCAGGCGACCGGAATGCCCTTGGCGGCAAGGCGGCTGTTGACATAGCAAGGCTCAAAGCCGAATTCACTCGGGAAGGCCGGCCAGCATTTGTCCGCGAACACCACATATTCCCTTGCGCCTCTGTTGTTTTCCGCCCAGTCGAGCAGGGTAAGCTCAAACTGTGCCATGCGGGGCAGAAGGTCGGGGTACTGGTTGCCGACACCCAGCTCGGCGGCCATATCGTCGGCAATTTCCTTGATTCTCGGGTCGCCGTTATGCGCCTTGTAGGAAACCAGGAGGTCGAGCTCGGAGTTTTCCTGAATCTCCACCCCGATGTCGTAAAGGGCTTTGATCGGCGCGTTGCAGGCGAAGAAATCCTGCGGGCGCGGACCGAAGGTAATAATCTTGAGACTGCTTAAGCCGATGATCGCGCGGGCGACCGGAACGAAATCCGCGATCATATTGGTGATAGCTTCGGCGGTACCGACCGGATATTCCGGAATGATTGCTTTCAGCTTGCGAAGACCGAGGTTGTAGGAGCAGTTGAGCATGCCGCAGTAAGCGTCGCCGCGCCCGTTAATCAGGTCGTCGCCGCTCTCTTCAGCCGCCGCGACATACATCACGGGACCGCTGAATTCCCTGGCGATTAGTGTTTCCGAGGTTTCCGGACCGAAATTGCCCAGAAATACCACAAGCGCGTTGCAGCCGGCGTCCTTTCCTTCCGCAACGGCCTTGAGCATATCGTTCTCATTCTCGACCGTGGTTTTGCACTCAAAGATGGAGCCGCCCTTTTTTGTGTAGCCTTCCACGATTGCTTTTCTGCGCTTTTCCGAAAGCGAGATCACAAAGCAGTCGCGGCTCACGGAGATGATGCCCAGTTTTACCTCGGGGATATTTGTTTTCATTTATGTAGCCTCCAGTTTGTCATTTCTATTAATAGCTCCACTTCAGAGCGTCATAATATCCGGTATATTTTTGATACAGCCCCGCGTAGACCTCGCTGTTTTGCGGGATGGGAAGCGTTTCGGATTCGGGATGAATCAAAGCCACCGTATCCTCCAGACTGTTCCACACACCGACGGTTACGCCGGCGACCAGCGCCGCGCCGAAGGAGCCGCCCTCCGCGCTGCCGAACACCGTGCGTACGGGGAGCTGAAACACGTCGGCGAAAATCTGGCGCCAGATCGGGCTGTTTGCGCCGCCGCCCGCCAGAACGATTTCATCGGATACCAAGCCCGGGTTCACGCTCATGATGAGGTCGTACACCTGCTTGAGGGAATACGCCACGCCCTCCATGACCGCGCGCGCGAAATGCCCCTTGCCGTGCCTTGCGGTGATTCCGAGGAACGCGCCGGTGGCGGACGGGTCGTTGATGGGGGCGCGCTCGCCGGTCAGGTAGGGCAGGAAGATCAGACCGTCCGAGCCGGGAGCCGTTTCCTTCGCCTTCTGGTCAAGAAGGTAGTAGGAGCTTTTTCCGGTCTCCTTGCCCTGCTGGATTTCAAAATCCCCCAGCGCGTTGCGGAACCACATGTAGGAGCCCGCCGCCGAAAGGGTAACGCCCATCGCGTGGTAGGTTCCCGGGGCGTTGTTGCAGGAGACCTGCAGCAGACCGTTCGGGTTTTCCATATAGGCCGGCAGACCCATGGCAACCACGCCGCTGGTTCCGAGCGTAATCCCGATTCTTCCGGACTTAATGAGTCCGAGTCCGGTCGTGGAGATCACGGCGTCGCCGCCGCCGCCCGAAATCACGGTGCCCTCCGGAATCCCGGTTAAATCGGAGGCTTCCTTGCTGACCGTTCCGGCTCTATCCGTGGATTCGACCACCCTTGGGAAAAGGCTGATATCCAAGCCGATCTTTTCCATCAGCTCCGTCGCCCACCTGCGTTCCTTTACATGGAACAGCCCGGTTCCCGACGCGTCGGAAACCTCGGTGATAAGCTCGCCGGAAAGGCGGAAGCGGATATAATCCTTCGGATTGAGGATGATTTTGGTTTTCTTGTAGTTTTCCGGCTCGTTCTCCTTCATCCAGAGAATTTTGCCGCCGGTAAAGCCGGTAAGCATCCGGTTGTTGGTATAGCCGAGAAGGGCATCCAGCCCGCCTGCCAGCTCGGTAATCTCGTCGCACTGCTTTCCGGTGCGCTGGTCGTTCCACAGAATCGCGTTCCGCACGACCTTCCGGTTTTCATCCAGAGGCACCATGCCGTGCATCTGACCGGAGAGCCCGACCGCGCAGACGGTGCAGCCGTCCAGCGAGGGGAGAAGCCTTTTGATTCCGGCGACCACGCCCTGCCACCAGTCCTCGGGGTTCTGCTCCGACCATCCGGGCAGAGGGGTGTAAAGGGGGTATTCCTCGATGACCGAGCCCAGAATCCGTCCGGCGGGATCCAGCGCGAGCACCTTGCAGCCGGAGGTGCCGATATCCAGTCCTAAAATACATGTTGAGCCCATATTATTCCTCCACCGATCTGTTTTTTCCGACAAGACCCACAAAGGCGCCCTGTGCGCCCAGGTCCGTATCCGGGTGGGCGATGAGCCATTTGTTTCTGGCAAACAGAAGGCGGTCCTCGAGCTGCTCCTGCTTTGTTTCAAGCGGAAGGTTCGTACCGGCCGGGAGCACGACCACCACGCGGAAGCCGTTGTTATCCGCGTTGCAGGGTGCAAAGTGCAGGGTGGTGGCGTAAACCTCCGCCATGGTTCCGGCGGGCACCAGAAACGCCTCTATTTTCGAGGTATCGTAGGTGAAATTGTCGGGGTCGATATCCTGCTGGCAGCCAACAAGGAAAACCGCGTCTGTCGCCGCGATATTCAGCTCGGAGGAGCGGTGATATTCCACCGCGTTCAGCATGGTATTATGACCGTTGCAGTAGCCCAGCTGAATCGGCAGCCCGCCGAATTCCCGGTTCCTCAGCTCGCTGAAAATCGCCAGCGATTCCAGCCGGGCGTCCGACGGCTCATAGACCACGCCGCCGGGCAGCGGCGTGGTTTGCATTGCCTGTATCAATTCGGAGCAATCGTAGCCTTTGACCACTCTTCCGTATTTACGGAATTCCGGGTCGCTTACGCTCTTTAGTTTCATCTTTATCACACTTTCCGGATAAACTCATTTTAGTGGATACGGGCTTCTCTGCAATTCAACGGAAGCCCGTATCGTTATAAAGTAGAAAAAGTAGGAAGGAGGTATGACAGTTTAAACGGCTGCGACACGTTTTTTGGAAAGCACGTCGAAGATGACGGCTGCCAGAAGAACCAGACCCTTGATGGTCATGGTGACGTCGCTGCCGACACCCATAATAGACATACCGTTGTTCAAAACACCCATGACCAAAGCGCCGATCACAGCGCCGGTAATGGTACCCACACCGCCGGTGGCAGAAGCGCCGCCGATGAAGCAGGAGGCGATGGCGTCCATTTCAAAGTTCGTACCGGCCGTCGGGGTCGCCGCCTGAAGGCGGGAGGTAAACACAACACCGGCGAGCGCAGAGAGGACCGACATATTAATAAAGACCAGGAACAATGCTTTGTTGGTATCGATGCCGGAGAGAATCGCCGCTTTTTCATTGCCTCCCATTGCGTACAGGTATCTTCCGGGCACCGTGTTGCTGGTAAAAATCGCGTAGGCAATTACCAGAACCACCATGATGACAAGAAGCACCGGAATACCCTTGTATAGGGAAAGCCACACAAAGAACAGGGAAACAACGACCACGGTGGCAATCGTCTGAATGAGGAAGATCCCCATAGAGGAAACTGCAAAGCCCTGCTTTGTTTTCTTGATTCTCTTTCTGAATGCAAGATATATGTATAAGAGATCTGTGATAATGCAGAACAGGATAGCCGTGATATTGATTTTTCCGGTGCCGATGTTCGGAAGGAACCCGGAGCTGATGAAGTTAAATTCCTTTGGGAACGGAGAAAGAGTCATTCCGTTCAAAACCGCAAGCGTAAGTCCACGGAAGGTGAGCATGCCGGCAAGGGTTACGATGAATGCCGGTATGCGCATATAAGCAATCCAAAAGCCCTGCCAGATGCCAATGAGTACGCCGATAATCAGAATTACTATGATAGAAAGCCAAACGTTCATCCCTTTTACAACGACCATCTCGCCGATGATGGCGCCGATGAAAGCGACGATAGAGCCGACGCTCAGGTCAATACTGCCGCTGCTCAGGATGCAGAGCAGCATACCGACGCTAAGAATGATCACGTAGCCATTCTGCATGATCAGGTTGGTAACGTTCTGCGGGGTCAGCAGAATTCCGCCCGTCAGAATCTGGAACAGTACCATAATAACGGCCAGCGCGATCAGCATGCTGAACTGGCGTATGTTGATTGAGCTTTGTGATTTTCTAATTTTATCCATTGCCATTATGCTCCTATCCTGTTGTTTTTCATGATACACTGCATGACACTTTCGGGGTTTGCTTCGGAACGGTCGAGCTCGCCCACGATTTTCCCCTCGTTCATCACGTAAACCCTGTCGCTGACGCCGAGGACCTCAGGAAGCTCGGAAGAAATCATGATGACGCATTTACCCTCGTTGGCAAGCTGATTGATAATGCTGTAAATTTCATATTTCGCGCCGACGTCGATTCCTCTGGTCGGTTCATCTAAAATCAGAACATCCGGCTCGGTCAGAATCCATTTGCTCAGAACAACCTTTTGCTGATTGCCGCCGGATAAATTCCCTGCTCTCTGGTAGATGCTGGAGCATTTAATCCCGAGCTTGCCTTTGTATTCCTCAGAAACCTTTATTTCCAGTTCCTCGTCAATTATTTGATTCTTACTGACTTTTGACATGCTGGAAAGAGTAACGTTATGACGAATATCATCAATCAGGATGAGTCCGGCTGATTTCCGGTCCTCCGTTGCGTAGGCAATCTTATTGCCGATTGCGTCCCTTACGGTCTTTATTTTAATTTCTCTGCCGTCTTTAAAAACCTGCCCCTGAATATTCGTGCCGTACAGTCCGCCAAAAATACTCATGGCGAGTTCTGTGCGTCCCGCACCCATCAGACCGGCGATTCCGACCACCTCGCCTCTTCGAACCTTAATATTAATGCTGTCAAGGCGTTTTTTTCCTGCGATTAGAGGGTCGTCAACAGACCAATCCTTTACCTCAAACGCAACTTCTCCGATTTTTGGCTCGCGCGGCGGAAAGCGGTGCGTCATGTCACGCCCGACCATTCCCTTGATAATCCGGTCTTCCGATATTTCATCCTTGCCTTCCACCAGAGTCTCAATGGTGGCGCCGTCGCGAATTACGGTAATTTCATCCGCAATCTTCGCAATCTCGTTCAGCTTGTGTGAAATAATAATCAGGGTCATCCCACCCTTTTTCAGCTCGAGCATTAAATTCAGAAGGTTTTCCGAATCCGTTTCATTCAGCGAGGCGGTAGGCTCATCCAGAATCAGAAGCCTTGCATCTTTGGAGAGCGCCTTTGCAATTTCTACCAGCTGCTGTTTGCCTACGCTGATATCTTTAATCAATGTGTTTGGGTTTTCTTTAAGACCGACCTTATCCAGCATCTCTTTGGCGCTTTTATAGGTTAAATTCCAGTCTACGAACCCTTTTTTGGCGCGTTCGTTTCCTATGAATATATTTTCTGCAATTGATAGATAAGGAATCAGCGCCAGTTCCTGATGAATGATGGCAATTCCTTTTGCTTCGCTGTCCTTGATTCTTTTGAATTCACAAGCTTTTCCCTCATAAATGATATCCCCCGTGTACGTGCCGTAGGGATACACGCCGCTCAGAACATTCATCAGCGTGGATTTCCCGGCTCCGTTTTCACCGACGAGCGCATGAATTGTACCCTTTTCTACCTGAAAGGTAACATTGTTCAATGCTTTGACACCCGGAAATTCTTTTACGATGTTTTGCATTTCTAAGAGATATTCCGCCATATACAGTCCCCCTTTTGAGCCCAGCTTTTTTATTTTGATTCAAGCCGGACATAATTAATGCCCGGCTTGAATCGGTTTAGACTGGAGAAGCTTTATTTTTTGAGGTCAGCTTCTTTGTAGTAACCGCTATCAATTAAGATTTGCTTATAGTTTTCCTTTGTGACGGCGATTGGGTCGCAAAGGAAGGACGGAACGACTTTTTCACCGTTGTTGTAAGTCTTGGTGTCGTTAACATCGGCTTCTTTGCCCTGGAGAACCGCGTCAACCATAGCGG
>JAEZWL010000004.1 GCA_023420245.1 Bacillota bacterium
TCTACAGAGGCGGCTTCTCCCTCATGAGATACTCCATTTCCGACACTGCCGAGTTCGGTGATTACGAAACCGGCAAGCGCCTTATCACCGAGGAGACCAAAAAGGAAATGAAAAAGGTACTCACCGAAATTCAGGACGGCACCTTCGCTTCCAAGTGGATTGCCGAAAACAAGAACGGTCGTTCTCACTTCAACGCATGCCGCCGCATCGGCGCCAGCCACCAGCTGGAGGAAGTCGGCAAGGAGCTGCGTAAAATGTATGCCTGGAACGACCAGCCGATAGACTAATTCAGGTTACATATTAATATATATAAATGATCAGGTAATTTTCCGCTGCTTTGATTTTGTTACTGATTCCCCGAATACGGTTTTATGATATCCTGTCCGTTTGGCTCAAGATATTTGTATGACACTTGTTTGGAAGTAGTAGTAATTTTGGAGACAGCGGATTTTTTTAAGGAGGATATGAACTATGTGGAGCAGAGGAATTCTGAAATCCAATGCAAAAATAGCGCTCAGGGGGCGCTATTGGACCGCGTTCGGGGTATGCGCGGTGGCTATGCTAATCGCAGGTGCCTATTCCATGATTACCTACCCGATTAATTCGTTGACTATGGCAGCGGCAAATTCGGGGGACTTGTCCAGCGTATTGGCATTCAGCGGAATATCCAGTTTGGCTTCTCTTGGGTCAATCTTGTTTTTCGTGTTTGTCGCTTTGCCTCTTTCCATCGGTATGATGCGTTTTTTTGTGCAGAACCATTTTGGAGTCAGCCAGTTTGAAATTCTGTTCAGCCCGTTCCGCCGCAATTATATGAACGGCGTGGGCGCCATGTTTGTAACCTATTTGTTTATCTGGCTCTGGACTTTTCTCCTTATTATTCCGGGTATTGTAAAGGCTTTGCAATATTCGATGGTTCCCTTTATCCTCTCGGATAACCCCGATATGCCCGGGAGCCGCGCCCGCGAGATCAGCCGGCTTATGACGAACGGGCAGAAAGGCGCAATTTTTGTTCTGGGTCTTTCCTTTATCGGATGGTTTCTGCTGGGAACGCTTTGCTTAGGGGTTGGTACTTTGTTTGTGCTTCCTTACTTCGAGGCAACCATGGCGGAGCTTTACATCTTCCTGCGTGACCGCGTGATTCAGACCAATCAGGTCAATCCCGCAGAGTTCGGTCTGTTGGTTCAGCAGCCCATGCCGGTTCAATAACAAAAACAGAGACTGCCGTGGAAATCCTCCGGCAGTCTTTTTTATTCAACAAACCGCGATGAGGCTGGTTTTTTGGACGCTCTACTTTCCGTTTACCGCAATTTTACGCACTCCTAATCGATACGTAGGTTGTTATTTCTATCTGTCATGCTATACTCATATTCATAGCGAAATAAGGAGGACATGCTGTATGGACAATCAAAAAATAGGAAAATTTATTGCGGAGCTTCGCCGGGAAAAAGGTATGACGCAAAAGGAGCTTGCGGAAAGGCTCAATGTCACCGATAAAGCGGTTTCAAAGTGGGAACGGGGAGCGGGGTATCCGGAGGTTACGATGCTGCCGGAGCTGGCGGGGCTGCTTGAAATTACCGTCAGCGAGCTTTTACTGGGGGAACGCAGCTCCTATTCTGAAGAGGAAAAGAAAACGGAAAGATTTGAACCGGATAGCATTGTCAACGGTGCGATTGAATATGCGGAGCAGTCCCGTGCGTACAAAAGCCTGAAAGTAAAA
The DNA here is from genome assembly GCA_023420245.1 of Bacillota bacterium. Taxonomy (GTDB): domain Bacteria; phylum Bacillota; class Clostridia; order Oscillospirales; family Acutalibacteraceae; genus DATAML01. The sequence goes on from JAEZWL010000004.1 coordinate 1,718, forward strand.
AGAATTGCCCTGGTGTCGATGACCTTCGCGTTCTTAACGGCGATTTTTGTCTGTATGCTCTGCAATTATATCATTGATAAGACATTCAGCTGGTCGCTGTACGTGGTCGGCAGTACCGGAACGGCGTGGCTGGTCACCGCTCCTTTGCTGATAAGGAAGCGCCATCGGGTGATTACCTCTCTTTTTGCCTTAACCTTGACTGTTGTTCCCCTGCTGATGCTGATTGAGCAGCTCTGCCCCGCGAAGAATTGGGTGTTCCCGTTCGGATTTTCCATTGCGCTTCTTTCTCTTGTCTTTCTTTGGATTTCCGTTCCCTTTTTTGTCTATACCAGAATCAACCGGTGGTATCTCGGCGGTTATGTTCTGATTTTATACGGCGTAGTCGCCAATGTGGTGATCAACACGATGACGGACCGTTTCCTGCAGGAGCCTGCGGGGGACCTTTCCACTCCGATTGTAGCCGCCTGCTGTGCTTTCACGGCGGCGTCCTTTGCAATCATCGGCTCGATAAAAAAGAAAGCGGATCGGGAATAAAGACGAAGGATATTCTAAGCGCGGTTCGCATTGCGGCACCGCGCTTTTTATGATAGCCCCCCGCTGTGTCGAGATTTGCGAAAAGGCTTTCGCGCAAGTCAGATTCTGGGTCAGGGCTTTGCCCGTAAGGGAAGAACTGCGGCTATTTGTCGCAAAATGTCAGATTTTACCGTTCTGTCCTTTGGACTTACGTGAATTGTAGTTTATAAATACTATAGTAGAACTTTACCAAATAAAACTTGCAAAATTAGATTAAATCTGATATTTTATATACAGGAAATATAAATTATTACAAAATTTGTAAATGAATTCCAAAAAATATATGATCAGGTGGAATCATGGAAGTTTTATCCTTTCTGGAAACAAATATCCTGGCAATCATTATCCTGTTGATTATTTTTTTCAATTTACGAGAGCATTCTGAAAAATATCAATATGATCAAAAATTGTTTGCTGTTTTGCTTATCAGTAATCTTATCATTCTGGTTCTTGATTCAGTTTTATGGGTACTGAACGGTCAACCGGGTCAGGGGGCCCGTACCCTGAATCTTCTGCTTACCTCGGTTTATTTTATCATAAACCCGCTGCCTTGTCTGTTGTGGAGTGTTTATGTCAATTATCAAATTTTTCATAATTCTGAGCAGGCCAGAGCCAAGATGCTGTTTCTTTTTATCCCGGTCGGCGTGAATACGCTGCTTTCTATCATCAGCTGTTTCAGCGGAAGTTATTTCTATTTTGATAACTTTAATGTTTACCACAGGGGAAAACTGTTTTTGCTTATGGCGACAATCTGCTGTCTTTACCTTTTCTCCTCGGTGGTACATGTGATCCTGAAAAGGAAGCAGGTGCAGAAAAGGTATTATGTTCCTTTAATCTCTTTTTCAATCCTGCCGATTGTGGGCGGATTTCTTCAGGTTGTTTTTTACGGAATTTCAATGGTCTGGATTTGTATGGCCGTCTCTGTTCTCATCATATTTATTAATGTGCAGAACAACCGTCTCTCAACAGATTACCTGACCGGTCTATGCAACCGAAGGCAGCTGGACAATTACCTGAATGATCTGGCGGAAAGCAATTCGCGCGGGCTGCTGGCGGGGATTATGATCGATTTGGATTCTTTTAAGCAAATCAATGATTCCTATGGTCATATCATCGGAGATCAGGCCTTGGAGAACGCCGCCAAAATACTAAAGAAAAGCTTCCGTAAAAATGATATGATTGCCCGTTACGGCGGGGATGAGTTTGTTGTGGTATTCGAAATGGATGAAAAAGCCGATCTGGCGAACGCGGTACGCCGCATAAAAGACAACGTAAAGCTTTTTAACAGCCGTGAGAGCAATCTGTATCAAATTGAGTTCAGCATCGGCTACGACATTTACAATTTTAAATCCAATCGTACCCTCCAGCAGTTTCTAAAACATATTGATGAGCTGATGTATCTCGATAAAAAAAGTAAAAAAAACAGGTCCAGCTTCCGAAGTAATTTTGGTGCCCCGAATATGCAAAGCAGCGATTCCGAGCGGCGGATGGTCGAATAGCCGGTGTGCGGAGGAACTGTTTTCGACTGTGCGGTACAAAAACCGGTCTTTGCCACCGGAGCCAGCGGGAAACTCCGGGTGGGCGAGGGAATAAAAGGAAATGTAAAATCAGGTTTGCTATCCTGTTTGATTTGTAGTAGTATTGAGGAAAACAACAAAGAAAACAGGAGGATATGATATGCCGACTATGCCGATTATGCTGATTGAGATTGCGGCTGCGATTGTGGCGGTTTATTTGATTATTTTTAAGATTCTGGGCTTAAGAGTCATCCATTCCGACGAGGTTGCGGTGGTCGAAAAGTGGTGGAGTGTCAAAGGCTCGCTTAAGGATTCCATTGTGGCGCTCCACGGTGAAGCCGGTTATGAGCCGAATTTGCTGCGCGGCGGCATTCATTTTAAATCCGTACTGATGTACAAAATACATAAGTATCCCCTGATTACCATTCCACAGGGGCAAATTGCTTACATTTTTGCGCGCGACGGTATGCCGCTTTCGCCGACCCAAACGCTGGGCAAGGTCGTGCCGGAAGCGAATAACTTTCAGAATGTGCCCGGCTTTCTCCAGAACGGCGGTCAGCGCGGTCCGCAAAGAGGGATTCTAAGAGAAGGTACCTACGCCATTAATCTGGCGCAGTTCATCGTGATTACCCCGAATGATATCAAGGCGATTTTCAGCGGCTCCAAGCAGGAACGCACGGAGCTGGTAAGCATGCAGCAAACCCTCGCCGCAAGGGACGGCTTCCGCCCGGTTGTAATTATGGGGGACAGCAGTGAAACAAGCGACCTCATGGGAATCGTGACGGTGCACGACGGCAAGCCGCTGGAAGAGGGAGAAATCATCGCTCCGAGTGTGGGCGAGCAACACGCGAGCTTTCAGGATCCGGAAAAATTTCTGGAGCTGGGCGGCAAACGCGGCAAGCAGATTCAGGTGCTGATTGACGGTACCTATTATATTAACCGCCTGTTCGCAACGGTGGAATTCCGCCCGAAAACCGTTGTACCGATCGGCTTTGTCGGCGTGGTGGTGTCCTTCTTCGGGGAGGAAGGTAAGGATACGACGGGAGAAGATTACAAGCACGGCGAGCTGGTTGCGCCGGGCTGCAAGGGTGTGCTTGAAAAGCCCCTGATGCCGGGAAAATATGCCTTTAATACGGATGCCGGAAAGGTTGTTCTGGTACCTACCACGAACATTATTTTAAAATGGAACAAATCAGAAACCGGTGACCATAAATACGATGAGAACCTCACCGAGGTCGATATCATCACGAAGGACGCGTTTGAGCCGTCGCTTCCGCTTTCCGTGGTTATGCACATCGATTACAAGCAGGCTCCGTGGGTAATTCAGCGATTCGGTGATATCAGCATGCTGGTAAACCAATCTCTCGACCCGCTGGTAAGCGCGTATTTTAAAGATGTAGCGCAGACGAAAACTTTAATCGAGCTGATTCAGGAGCGCAGCGCCATCCGGGAACGTGCGGTGCTGGAAATGAAGGATAAATTCCAGAAGTATAACCTTCAGCTGGAAGAAGTGCTGATCGGTACGCCGAAAACCTCTTCGGCAGACGTTCAAATAGAGAACATCCTTACCCAGCTGCGCGAGCGGCAGATTGCGGAGGAAAAGAAGGTCACCTACCAGAAGCAGCAGTCCGCGGCGGAAAGCGAAAAGTCGCTGCGCGAGGCGCAGGCCACGGCGGAGCAGCAGAGCTTTCTGACCAAGTCAAAGATTGAAATTGAGATTGCCGGAAACACCGGAGCCGCCCTTGCGAGCAAGGCGGAGCAGGAAGCCAACCAGATCGTATCGCTCGCGAAAGCGAACGCGGAGAAAATCCGCCTCGAGGGCGAGGCGCAGGCCTCTATGGAAAGCAACGTCGGTCTGGCAAAGGCAAAGGCAATCGACGCGCAGGTCAAGGCTTACGGCGGCGCGGAATATCGTGTCATGCAGGAAATTGCCGACAAGCTCACCGACGCAATCAAAAATTCCAAGGTCGATATTGTTCCGAAAACCGTGGTCAACATGGGCGGCGGAGGCGGCAGCCAGGAGAACAGCGGCGGCAACAGCACCGTTATGGACACTCTGATGAAATTTATGACTCTGGATAAGCTCGGCGTTTCCCTACAGCATATTTCCGAGCCATCCACCACCGCGCAGGCAATTGAAGCGGCGGTCGGCGCGGCGGAGGCAGAGGCCGGGCAGAATGCGGTTCCGCCACAGGACGCTGCTTCCGCTCAGGCGGAGCCGGAAAAGAAGGAGAAGGAAGATAAACCGATGAAAGCTTCCAATCCGGACCTGAAGGAAAAAAAGGATATCAGGCTGTAATAAATCTTATTTGTTAGCAAAACGTCATAAGGAATAGAAATGCGCTTTGAAACGGCCTTTTTTCGGGCCAAATCAAAGCGCATTTTTGCGTACTGTTTCCGGTTCGTGCGGTCTGCCGCGACATGTCGAGGGTTGTCCGTTTTCGGTAACGGCATATTCCTTTCGACCTGTTTGGATAATATTTCTAAGAATAATTTAAATTAAATTTACATTATCAAATAAAATAGCCTGTTGTCTTTGTCTCATTTCTGTTATAATATTTTTATTGCGACTGTATCACGGAAAGGAATTCAGGATGAATATTTTAGTCAGCGCCTGCCTGCTGGGCTTAAATTGCAGATATAAGGGAAATCATAAATACAGCGATAAGGTTGCCGCGTTAAGTGAAAACCATAATTTAATCCCTGTCTGCCCGGAGCAGATGGGCGGAATGCCTACGCCGAGAAGCCCTGTTGAGCGTGTGGGCGGCAAGGCTCTGGATATTACCGGAAAAGACGTGACCGAACCGTTTGTCAGGGGCGCGGAGGAAGTAGTCAAGCTGGCGCGGCTGTTCCATTGCGAGACCGCGATTTTAAAGAGCAAAAGTCCTTCCTGCGGAATGGTGCTTATTCACGACGGGAGTTTTTCCGGCGGTCTTGTGCAAGGCAACGGTTTTACCGCAGAAAAACTGCTGGCGGAGGGGATTCGCGTATTCAGTGAAGAAAACGCGGACAAAATAAACGGACGGTAACGCTGCGGAATGCGTTGAAGCGGAAGGAGACTTTTATGGCGGATGATGACAAAAATCATTTGGATCATTTTGAAATAGATCAACTCGATAAAGCGGAGGAAAAGAAGCTGAGCCGGAGAAGAAAGATCATCAGTATTGTTTCTTTGCTGTTGATTCTGGCTGTGTTCGTCGGTATTACCATGACGGTCGGCAGCAGACTGCTGGAATTGGTCGCTGACTCCAGCAAGTTCCGCCATTGGATTGAAGCACAGGGAATGTGGGGAAGGTTCACTTTTGTTGGCATTATGTGCCTTCAGGTTGTTGTTGCTATTATGCCCGGAGAGATTATTGAGATCGGCGCGGGCTACGCGTTCGGCGCGGTCGAGGGCATGGTTCTGTGCCTGATCGGCGCGGCAATTGGTTCCGCTATCATTTATGCGTTTACCAAACGGTATGGAGTCCGGATAGTGGAAGCGTTTATTTCACGGGATAAAATCAACTCGATGAGGTTTATCCGGGATTCCAAGCGTCTGGATATTCTGGTGTTTATCCTCTTTTTTATCCCGGGTACCCCCAAAGACGTTATTACGTATTTTATCGGACTTACGCCGATGTCTCTGCGTACATTCCTTATTATTTCCAGCATTGCGCGCATTCCCTCCGTCATCTCGTCCACGATCGGCGGGAACGCGCTGGGGATGAAAAATTACACCTTCGCTGTTCTGGTGTTTGCCATTACTGCGGTGGTCAGCCTGATCGGGTTATTGATTTATAATAAAATATCGAAACAGAAAGAGAAAGATGAGGATATCCATGAGAGTTCTGAGAATATTGACGTGTAATTCCCTGATTGTGATCGCTTTTGTATCGTGGGTAATTGCGCAGTTGATAAAAACAGCGGCATTTTATGTTGAAAATAAAACGATGAATTTTAAAAAGCTGTCCGAATCTGGAGGAATGCCGAGCGCGCACTCCGCACTGGTCTGTTCCGTAGCGGTTGCGACAGCCTACAAATACGGTCTGTCATCTACATATTTTTCATATGCGCTGATTCTGGCGATGATTGTAATGTATGACGCGATGGGCGTACGGCGCGCCGCCGGGGAACACGCACGGGCGCTCAACCGGATTCAGGAATACCTGAAGGAAAATTCCATGTCCCTGCCGGAAGAGAAGAGGTTCCGCCCCTACACCGAGAGAAGGCTCGACGAATCTCTGGGTCACCGCCCAATCGAGGTTCTGGCGGGCGCGACCCTCGGCGTTGTCGTCGCGGTTGTTTCCATCACCTTTTTTCATCTGGCATAGGCTTCGCTTTATTGTTCACCACGCTGAACAGAATCAGCCCGGTAAGAATAACCGCGCCGCCGATAAAGGTGGAGATATCCGGTACTTCAAAAATAACAATATATCCCAAAAGCAGGGAAAAGAGCGGCGTCGCAAACATATAATTTGTGACGTCGCTTGTTTTTTCGGCAATGGAGAGGGCTTTTGTCCATAAGACATAGGCGATCGCGCTTGGGAAAATTCCCAGATAAATAATCACAAGAATCTGGTTTACCGGAGCGGCGGCAATCTGAGTTACCGCGTCAGGCAAAAAGAACAGCAGCAGGATAGTACCCGCGAAAATGCTGTAGGCGGTAGATTGGAACGCGGTATACTTTTTGGAATACTGCCGCTGCGTCAGATTATACCCGCTCAGCAGCACGGCGGCACATATCATCCAGATTACGCCCTGATTGATGGAAAAAACGCCGTTCCACAGGGTTAAAATCAACACGCCGCAAAACTCGATGCCGATCGCGACCCAGCCGGCAACCCGTATTCTCTCCTGAAACAGAAACCGGGCGCAGAGCGCGGTGATAATTGGAACGGTTGCGATCAGAACACTGCCGGTGGTGGAGGTAAGGGTTTCGGAGCCCTTGTTGAACGTAACCATATAGAGGGTAAATCCCATCGCCCCGGAGAAAAAGAATTTCGGTATGTCGCGTGTGTCGGGCAGACCGATTTTTTTTATGGCGGCAATAAGGATCAGGACTGCGGACGCCGCCAAATATCTTAAAAGACCCAAAGCCGAGGAGGAGAAATAACCGAGTGCGACCTTGGTAAAAACATAGGCGGAGGCCCAGAGAACCACCGTGCCGAAGGCATAGATGTGACTGGATGAGAGCAGCTTTTTTTTCATGGGGAACCTCCGTTGCGTTATACTTCATAACCCCCTCCGTATACGAAGGGCGTTCACATTCCGGCTTGCGGGGCTGAATCCGTTGCCTGGTCGTTGCGGCTCAGCGCGGGGAGAATTCCGTCCTGCGCTGCATCGCTCGAAATTAATTATAGGTGTAATTTTAACGGTTGTAAATAGAGGTAAAATCAAAATCTGTGATTGTGATAATATTCAGAATTTAAGATTCTAAAATATAGACATTTTTCAGGAGGAATGTGCCCGCCGCGCCGCGGTTGCATAGTATATAGCGGAGAATATTCTTCAAATATGATATTAGGTGGGTTTGTATGAGTAATTATTTATGCAGTAACAGCCTTTCTCAGGGCCTGCTTCCTGAAACCTCAAGAACAGAAAGACAGGCTGCGCTCAATGCTTCCAGCGGCGGTGTGGGACCTCTGCCGATTATAACCACATTGTTTGCGGAGCCGCTGAATGTGGTCTCAACCGGAATCGATACCCGCGGAATGCAGAAAACAAACAACCTGCTGAATTTCAGCAGCATTATTAATCTGCCGTTAGGCGTATCCGTGACTCTGAATTTCCAGATTCGCCGTTCTCTGAACGGCGGTGCGCCGGTTGGCGTGGGCTCTACCTATACCTTCTCAACGCTGGTGGATGTCCTGGAAGCGGAATATTTTGGCTTCCAGTTTCTTGACCCGGATGTGGAACCCGGCTTCTACACCTATACCGTTCAGCTGTCGACCAATTCCATCATCGATATTACTCCCGGTACGTCGGTTAACAATGCCGTTCTCAGCGTGCTGGCGGTTGCCGAATAAGTCCGGTGCTCAAAGCTCCGGAAAAAATTTATTCAAATACAGGAAACAGCGGGAACACTCGCACGGTCTGGCGACAAACGATTGGAAAACGGATAGCGGTCACCCGATAAGCCTCTTACCGGGTGATTATTTTTTTTGAAGCCTTTGAAATACAATTCGCAGGGAAGTATAATAGAAAAAGTGAATATCCTATTTTTCCGCTGCCACGCACAGGAAGGAATGGGGCAGCCATGAAAAAACACACCCGAACATATACTTACCGAAAGGGAAGCTTTTTCCGGATTCCCGGATAGTACCGATAAAAGGATGCTTTGAATGAACTATGAGGATTTAATCAACACAACGACCGAGGTCGGCTATCTGCTGCTCGCCAATGGCGCTGAAATTTACCGCGTTGAGGAATCAATGCAGCGTATTTTCCGCGCTTACGGGGCCTGCGGCGATATCTTTGCGATTCCCACCTGCATCTATGTAACCGTCAGCAACGATCAGGGCGCTCCGCTGACGAAAATCAAGCGGGTCTATTCGCGCCAAACCGATTTGGAAAAAGTAGAACGCCTGAACAATCTCAGCCGAACCATCTGCCGGGAGAAGCCGGATTTTAAAACCATCCGGCAGGAATTGCGCGGAATTGACGCAAGGAAGGCATATACTCTGCCGGAGCAGGTGGTAGCCTTTTCGCTGGTCGCGTTTTTCTTTACGTTGTTTTACGGCGGTAATTTGCCCGACGCGGTTTGCGCCATCCTGTGCGGAGCGGCAGTCAAGGGCGTTAGCTACCAGATGGAGCGGTTCCACGCCAACTCCTTTTTTACCAATATTCTGGCGAGCGCCGCCGCCGCCGCTATCGCGCTTACCGCCGTCCATTTTTACGCGGGGCTGAACGCGGATAAGATTATCATCGGTGCTTTGATGAACCTGGTTCCCGGAATCGCCATCACCAGCTTTATGCGGGATTTGATCGCGGGAGATTTGATTGCCGGTCTGATTCGTTTGACCGAAAGCCTGCTGGTTGCCACGGCCATTGCCATTGGCGCAGGCTTGGCGCTGACCGTAACCCGGTCAATCTGGGGGGTGTAACGATGACAAACTACGTGCTTCCCTGCTTTTACGCGTTTGCCGCCTGCATGGCGTTCTCCATCGTATTCAATCTGCGCGGTAAAATCCTGTGGTCCGCCTCCTTTGGCGGGGCGCTGGGCTGGCTGGTATACCTGCTCTTCGGCTTTTTGCAGAACGATATTTTTCAGTTTTTTCTCGCGACCGTCGCTATTTCCGTTTATTCCGAAATTATGGCGAGGCTTCACAAGGCTCCGGTAACGGGCTACCTGCTTGTGGCTCTGCTTCCGCTGGTGCCCGGCGGCGGAATCTACTACACGATGGAATACTGCATCATCGGCAATACGGAGATGTTTCTCGAAACCGGGCTGCACACGCTCGGCATCGCCGGCGCGCTGGCAATGGGGATTCTGCTGGTTTCCTCCTTCGTCCGCCTCTGGCATATCATTACCTCAACCGAAGATAAAGCATAGAAATAAAAATTTATAGCCGTAGCAATGCCGGAATTCGGATTTCAAATCCGAATTCCGGCATTGCTTGTACGGAGAATGTGCTCTCGGAGAAAGTCCATCGTTGGTATTCCCTATTGAATCGGATTGTGCTATAATAATACGAATAATGGATTGGTATACCTTGCCTGAGACAGACGCGTGTAACAGCGGAATGAATTACAGAATGCGGGAGCGGAGGAACGGATGGTTATACTTGGAATAGACCCCGGTTACGCCATTATCGGGTACGGCGTCATCCGCGCGGAACGCGGGCGCTTTCAGCCGCTGGAGCACGGCGCTGTCGTCACCCGGGCGGAAGAACCTTTCAACCGCCGTCTTGAGATTATTTATGATTCGCTCGCGTCCGTCATAGAGCATTGGAAGCCGGACGCCGTCTCGATTGAAAAGCTATTTTTTCAGAACAACCAAAAAACGGCGATCGGGGTCGCGGAGGCCAGAGGGGTTATCCTGCTGGCGGCGCAGAAGGCAAAAATTCAGGTTTATGAATACACGCCGCTGCAGGTAAAAATGGCGGTGACCGGCTACGGTCAGGCGCACAAGCCGCAGGTGATGGAAATGACACGCAGGCTGCTTTGCTTAAAGGAAATCCCCAAGCCGGATGATACCGCGGACGCGCTTGCCATGGCAATTTGCCACGGGCACGCGGCGGGCTCCGCCCTGCGGCGCTCCCTGCTTCAGCCCGGAGCGGTCTTGACCAATAAAAACAGGAATTAATTCAGGAGTTGGCTATGTTTTACAGTGTGAAAGGAACCCTAACCCATACCGAGCCGGGCATCACGGTGGTGGAATGCGGCGGAGTCGGCTTTAAATGCTTCACTACCCTCAGCACCCAGCGCGCGCTGCCGAAGCAGGGCGAGGAGGTGCTGCTCTACACGCACCTTAACGTGCGGGAGGACGCACTCGATCTGTTTGGGTTTGCCACCGTGAGCGAGCTGAACTGCTTTAAGATGCTTACCTCCGTAAGCGGCGTCGGACCCAAGGTCGGTCTTGCCATCCTTTCGGAGCTTGCGCCGGAACAGGTGGCCATGGCGGTCGCTACCGGAGACAGCAAAACGCTTACCCGCGCGAGCGGGGTCGGCGCGAAGCTGGCACAGCGCATTACCCTTGAGCTGAAAGACAAGGTAAAAGGGATGCAGTCCGGCACCGAGGGAGTCGTTCCGACCGGCATTGCTTCCGCTTCCTCCAACGCGGGTGCGGCAGTGAACGCGCTGACGGTTCTGGGCTATTCTCCGTCCGACGCGGCGGCGGTAGTCGCGCGGTTCGACAGTGCCCTGCCGGTGGAAGAGCTGATCCGTCTTTCCTTAAGGGCAATGGCAAGCGGGATGAAATAACCAAAAAATACCCTTGCAAATATAAGGATGCTTTTTCAAGTCAACCGGCGATACCACAAAAAGCCATAGCGGTAAGATAATTGCAGGTGAAAAAAATGGATTATGAAAATGAATATGATTTCGAAAACCGCATGGTGGCTCCTGAGTATGTGCCGGAGGACGCGGAAGTAGAAAATCCGCTCCGCCCGAGAGCGCTCAGCGAATATATTGGGCAGGATAAGGTAAAAGAGAATCTTTCCGTTTTTATTGAGGCGGCAAGGCAGCGAAGGGAGTCGCTCGACCATGTTCTGCTCTACGGTCCGCCGGGGCTTGGCAAAACCACGCTTGCGGGAATCATCGCGAACGAGCTGAATGTGAATCTCCGCATTACCTCCGGTCCGGCAATCGAAAAGCCGGGTGATCTCGCGGCTCTGCTAACCAACCTGAACCCCGGCGATGTACTGTTCATCGATGAGGTTCACCGGTTATCCCGCAGTGTGGAGGAAATTCTTTACCCCGCGATGGAGGACTTTGCGCTCGACATCATTACCGGAAAGGGACAGATGGCGGCTTCCTATCATTTGCCCCTGCCAAAATTCACGCTTGTGGGCGCTACCACGCGCGCCGGGCAGCTCAGCGCGCCGCTGCGCGACCGTTTCGGGGTCGTGCTCCGGCTGGAGATGTACTCGCCGCAGGAGCTTTGCCAGATTGTTACCCGAAGCGCGAAGATTCTTGATATCCCCATCGAAGCGGACGGCGCGCTCGAAATCGCCTCGCGTTCACGCGGACCACCGCGTATCGCGAACCGCCTGCTCAAGCGGGTGCGCGATTTCGCGCAGGTGATCAGCGACGGCGTTATCACGTATTCGTCCGCAAAAATCGGGCTGGACCGTCTGGAAATTGACGAAACCGGGCTGGACGCGAACGACCGCAGGATGCTTTCCACGCTTATCCGCTTTTACGGCGGCGGTCCGGTCGGGCTGGAAACGCTCGCCGCGGCAATCGGTGAGGAAGCTGTTACCCTTGAGGACGTTTACGAGCCGTACCTGATGCAGATCGGGTTTTTGAGCCGCACCCCGCGCGGGCGCTGCGCCACCCATGCCGCGTATCTGCACCTGGGGCTGAATCCCCCAGGCACGGAAGGCAGCCAGCAGAAGCTGTTTTAAACGGAATTTACTCTGCGCAGATACGTTGACTTATCATACAAAACGGAATAAAGCTTGTTGATGATTGTCGCGCAAACAACGGGAAAGAAATGCAAGTTACGAGTGTGCGACTTTACCGGCATCTGATCATAGAATTTTTAAAAGAATTGGAGTGTTTCTTTCGATGGGAAGATTATTTGGAACCGATGGAGTAAGAGGGGTAGCAAATACAGAGCTGACCTGTGAAATGGCAATGAGTATCGGTCGTGCGGCAGCGATGGTATTAACGGACAGCGACCACCGCCACCCCAAGATTTTAATCGGAAAGGATACGCGTGCATCCTCCGATATGCTGGAGAGCGCGATTACCGCCGGTCTTTGCTCGGTCGGCGCAAATGTGGTGCAGCTTGGCGTCATTCCGACTCCGGCGGTTGCCTATCTGGTCGGCAAATACAAGGCGGATGCGGGCATTATGCTGACCGCCAGCCACAACCCCTGTGAGTTCAACGGAATCAAAATATTCAGCGGAGACGGCTACAAGCTTGCGGACGCGCTGGAGGAGCAGATTGAAGCAATTGTTTTGGACCGCACGCAGATTCCCCAGTGCCCGATTGCCGGCAACGTGGGAAGTGTGTCATCCGCGCAGAATACCGTCCGCGACTATATCGACCATATCAAGAGTACCGTTCCGTTTTCTCTCGACGACATGAAAGTCGCCATCGACTGCGCCAACGGCTCCGCCTGCCGCACCGCTGAAAAGCTGTTTACCGAGCTGGGTGCACAGTGCTTTATGCTGGCCGATAACCCGAACGGCGTAAATGTAAACGACAATTGCGGCTCCACCCATATGGAAGGTCTGATGTCTTATGTGAAGGAACATCACCTGGACGCGGGCATCGCGTTCGACGGCGACGCGGACCGCTGCCTTGCCGTGGATGAAAAGGGTCAGCTGGTTGACGGCGACTTCCTGATGGCAATCTGCGCGGCGGATTTAAAGAGCCGCGGCAAGCTTGCGAAAAACGCGGTCGTCGGTACGATCATGACAAATATGGGCTTCAACCGCTTCTGCGACGATAACGAAATCCGGTTTGCCGCCACAAAGGTGGGCGACCGTTATGTTCTGGAGGAAATGCTTCAGGAGGGCTACAA
>JAEZWL010000023.1 GCA_023420245.1 Bacillota bacterium
GTGTGATTGGCAAGCACTTCGACCACACCGGAACCAACGACGCCATAACCCATTACCGCTATTTGTACCATAAATTGCACTCCTTAACTCCACTACTAAATCCAAATCCTGTTTATGCGGACAAGTATTAACAAAATATTATAAACACTTCAATAGTTTACCATGTTTCAGCAAAACATTCAACTGCATTTTGCTCAAAGCAAATCCAAAGATCACATGGTTTAACCCACAGGAGCTATGGAATGTGCGGCATTTTCCTGCGTCTGAGACTGCTCGGAACCGACGCTGGAGCCCGGTTCCTGATGAGGCTGTGAGGACGCGGCGTGCGATTGCGCAGATTGAGCGGAGGACGAAGGATTCCCGCTGGAAGCCCCGCTGCTGTTTGTGCCGCTCTCCGCTTCGCTTTGGCTTGGATCTTTTACCTCGGAGTTAATGGAGGAATTCTGATTCGCGTGAATTCCGTCACATACGGCAGGCATCCTGCTCTTTAAATACCAACCGGTCTGGGTGTCCTTATCGGCCGAAGAATTGGCCAACAGACCCGTCACCTTGCAGTATGCGGCAGAGACAACGTTAGGATCATATTGAAAAGTAAGCTTCTCTTTATCCTTAAGATACTGGGTCATAATCGTTTTCCAGGTGCTGGCAGCATAGCTTGTCTTATCCAGTGTCGCCGGAGTCAGATATCCCGTCCAGATCCCCGCGACGGCATATGGCGTTCCGCCGACAAACCAGCTGTCCTTGTTTTCATTGGTCGTACCGGTTTTTCCGAATACCTCCCAGCCGCTGATCTGCGCGCCGCGCCCGGTTCCGTAAGGACCTGTAATAACATTGTTCAGCAGGCGGTGCATAACGGTGGCGGTCGAGGAACTGATTGCCTGCGTAAACGCCTGATTGCGGTTATCTAAAATCACATTGCCATCATGGTCGTCCACGTGATAGAAGGTATAAGGCTTATAGTATTTTCCTCCGTTGGAAAACATCTGATAGCCCGCGGTCATTTCACGGACGGTTACGCCCTCGCTGAGACCACCGACCGCCATAGGCGCGCGGTTGCTATCTGCGGGCAGCAGACTGGTAAAATTCAGCTTCTCCTTTAAAAATGTATAGCTCTTGTTCGGCGTCAGATCATCTCCAATCCGCGCGGAAACAGCATTAAGGGAGCGTTCCAGCGCAAATTCAATCGTCACCGGTCCCCAGTATCTTCCGCTGGTATTGCCCGGACCCGCGTTTTTCGGTCCGGCACTCCCGTCGCTGAACCATTTCGGCAGCGGATTGTCATCCACAAGGGAGGAATAGTTGTATTTTCCTGATTCAATCGCAGGGCTGTAAATCGCGAGCGGTTTAATGGTAGAACCCGGCTGACGTTTGGAATCGGTCGCAAGGCTGAAAAGACGGTTGCTCTTTTTAACTCCTCTGGAGCCCACCGTAGCCAGTACGCGTCCCGAATAGTCCATCGCGATGTATCCGGCCTGCAGCTTTTTATTGCTGCCGAATACGTTATCGGCCTGAAGCGTCTGCTCTGCAATCGTCTGCATTTTTGTATCCACTGCTGCATAAATCTTTAAACCGTCATGATAAATCATATCAACCGCTTTTTCACTGGAACAATTATAGGCCTGCATCAGACCGCTTTTAACGTCGGCAAAAAGGGTATCGACATACCAGTTCCAAACCGGAGCACTGTTATTTTTGGTGTCGGACTTAATGGCGGCAAACTTCATGTTTTCGGATTCTGCCATAGCCTTTTTGTACTCTTCCGCGCTAATCTTCCCCTGATCGCGCATTTCGCCTAGAACCGTCTGCTGACGTTCTTTGTTCAGCTCCGGATGCACCATCGGCGAATATTTCGAAGGGTTCTGCGTAATACCGGCAATCGCGGCGCACTCTGCGATATCGCAATCCTGAATGTTTTTATCAAAGTAAAGGTTTGCCGCCGCCTGTACGCCGTTGCAGCCGCTGCCAAAATTAACAACATTCAGGTAGGCTGCCAAAATTTCCTCTTTGGAGTATTTTTTCTCCAGATTCAGCGCACGGAAAATTTCCTTGACCTTACGGGTCAGGCTTACATCGTTGTCACCGGTCACGTTTTTGATCAGCTGCTGCGTAATGGTGGAACCGCCGTAGCTGCTTCCTCCGGTAACGAGCGTGGTTACCGCGCCAAACGTTCTTCTCCAGTCCACGCCGGAATGATCCCAAAAGCGTTTGTCCTCAATTGAGACTATCGCATCCTTCATCGCTTTGGGAATCTTATCGTAGTCCACCCAGACCCTGTTTTCCGTACTGTAAAGGCTTTGATACTGGACGGGCTTTGCGCTGTCATCGTTCGGACCGTTTACATAAATAAAGCTGGTGTAATTGAGCTGCAATTTATGTAAGTCATAGTTCATCGACTCGTTTTTCAAGCTGAAAATATAAGTTATGACGGAAGCGGAGACGATAATGCCGGTAATCACTAAGATGGATAACAATGTGAGGAAGCCCTTTGATATCATCTTCAGCACGGAACGGACGGCAGTAAAAGGATTTTCTCCGTTTTGCCTGTTTGCACCCGCATACTTATTAATGTCTGTTTTTCTCATTGGTTGTCACCTCTTGAAGAAAATTATTCATTTTTGATATTAAACTGAATAATTTTCCAAATTTTTCAAATAATATCACCAGAGGTGATACCGTTTGAAAAGAATGTGGATTATCCTAATGTTCGTTATTGCCGCTGCAATTATAATAATCGCATGGAACGATTCAAAACTTAGGACAGGACCGGTTGATTCCCTGACCACAAGTTCGAACATGCTTTATAATTCTACAGCAAATATACCACCAAGTCAAGAAAGCAGCGGAATTATCGC
>JAEZWL010000006.1 GCA_023420245.1 Bacillota bacterium
TCCTCCGCTCCTATTAATTATATGCCCGCCGCTTCATAAAATTCATATTCCTAAAAGGCTTTGAACTGCTTCGCCAAGCTCTTTTATGATTTTTTCCGAGGCTGTTTGATCCACTCCCCTGGCGGAAAGATAAATCTTTATTTTCGGTTCGGTTCCGCTCGGGCGGATGGTCAGCTTGCTGCCGTTCTCCAGCCGATATTCCAGCACGTTTGATTTCGGCAGTTTGATTTCGCTCTTCTGCCCCTCGTCACAGCGCTGTGAGGTCTCGTAATCGCTCCAGCCAACCACTTTGAACGAGGCAATTTCCTTCGGCGCCTCCTTGCGGAGATTATCCATGATTTTATTCATCATAATCATGCCGTCTTCGCCTTCAAACCCAAAGTTCATCAGCGCGTTCCTGTAATAGCCGTGCTTTTTGTAGAGCGCGTTCATCGCATCAACAAGGGTCATGCCCTTTTTCCTGTAGTCGTAAGCCATCTGGCAAATAAGCATACTCGCGTCTACCGCGTCCTTGTCGCGTACATAGCCGCCGGAAAGGTAGCCGTAGCTTTCTTCAAAACCGAAAATATAGCGGTCGGCTTCGCCCTTTTCCTCGAGCATGGCGATCTGATCGCCGATGTATTTAAACCCGGTAAGCACCTTTACCATCCCAATGCCGTATTCCCTGGCCACCGCCTCCGCCATATCCGTGCTGACAATCGTTGTGACCGCAACCGGGTCTTTGGGCATTTTTCCGCTGCTGATGCGGCTGTGCGCGATAAAGTCGAGCAGGAGCACCCCCACCTCGTTGCCGCTCATTAAAACGAACTTGCCGTTCTGGTTCACCGCGATACCGCAGCGGTCACAGTCCGGGTCGGTCGCAAGCAGCAGGTCTGGCTGTACCTTATCACAGAGGTTAAGCCCCACCTGGAGCGCCTCCCTGATCTCCGGGTTCGGGAACGGGCAGGTGGTAAAATTGCCGTCCGGAAATTCCTGCTCCGGCACAATGGTTACATCCTTCACGCCGATCTGTTCCAGAATTCTGGTGACGCAAACGCGACCCGCCCCGTTCAGCGGCGTGTAAACGACCCTGAGCCCCTCGCATTTCTCCGAAATAACGCTCTGCCCCAATACCTCGGCAAGAAAGGAATCAATAACTTCGTCGCCAATATAGCGGATTTTGCCCTGCTTGACGCCTTCCTCAAAATTGATATATTTCACATCCTGGAAAATATCCAGACGGTTGATATTTTCTAAAACCTCATCCGCCATTTCAAGGGTAATCTGGCAGCCGTCGCTGCCGTAAGCCTTGTAGCCGTTATATTTCGCCGGATTATGGCTCGCCGTAATGCAAATTCCCGCGTCGCATTTCAGGTACCGCACCGCATAGGAAAGGGTCGGCGTAGGAGAAAGCCAGGGGTAAATATACGCCTGAATCCCGTTGGCTGCCAGCACCGCCGCGGCCTGCTTCGCAAACGCGTCGGATTTCGTACGGCTGTCGTAGGCAATGGCAACCGACTGGTTTGCCCCTTGGCGGTTCAAGTAATTGGCAAGCCCCTGCGTTGCCTTGCGCACGGTGTAAACGTTCATGCGGTTGGTTCCCGCCCCGATCACGCCGCGCAGCCCTCCGGTTCCAAATTCGAGGTTGCGGTAGAAGCGGTCGTTAATTTCATCCGGAAAATCCTTTATCGACTTTAATTCCTTGGTTAAATCCGGATCATCCAGCTTCGTGTCAAGCCATCTTTCATATTCAGTCATACGATCCTCATTCCTTTCCAAATATACCAGTATCCTAAAGATACGCAGATTGATTTCTACTATAATTCTCAAGTGAAGAATATTAAAATAAGAGTAGCATTTGTTTCCACGGGTGTCAATTATATTTTTACAATATTCGTTACAATTCCCGCCCGGGTTATATCGATCGTTCCGTAGGTTCCCGTGGAGCCCGACAGGCTGCCGGGATTCATGATATAAAGACCGTCCTGATAATCAGTCAGCGCAACGTGGGTATGACCGAACAGCAGAATATCCGCCTTTTGTGCGCGCGCGGCGGAAATCGCCTCCCAAAGTCCATATTTTACATTATATGTGTAGCCATGGGAAAAGACCAGCTTTTTCCCCGACGCCGTCATTTCGCCGTAAACAGGAAAACTGGAGCCCCAATCGCAGTTGCCCCGCACAATCAGAAACATTTTCTCAGGAAAGCTTTCCTTCATCTCCTGCGCTTCCTCCGCGCCGTCGCCAAGGTGAATTACCACCTCTGCCTGCGTCTGCTCCAATATTGCTTTCCGCAGGGAATACGCGTCCCTGTGCGTATCGGAAACCACTAAGATCCGCATGAATCAACCTCCAAATGGAAACCCGCGTTCCCGCGGTTATATATTACAAATCTGCTTCATACAATGATAACGGGGTGATAGTATGGTAAACAATGATGACCGCAAACAACTTCTCAACAGCCTGATGGGCCAGCTCAGCGAAGAAGACCGCGAAAAGCTGGAAACCCTGTTGTCCGACAAAAGCGCAACGCAAAAAATACTTAGCACACCGCAGGCTCAGGAGCTTCTGCAGAAGTTTATGGGAGGAAAATAATGGATGACCTCGCCGCAAAACTCAGCGAGCTTTTAAACAGCCCGGGAGCTGTTGAAAAAGTGAAGAGTCTTGCCGGATTGCTGGGGGGCGCAGAGGCGCCGGCCCAGTCTGAATCAAGCCCGTCTATGCCGACTCAGCCCGTACCGCCGCAATCGGAGCAAGCTTCTCCCCTCGCGGGTCTTGGGAGCCTGGGTAATCTGGGAAACCTCGGGGGTCTCGGAAGCCTCGGGGGCCTTGCCGGCATGGACGGCGATATGATGCAGATGGTGATGAAATTCGCGCCGCTGCTCAGCAGCTTTCGTCAGGAAGACGACAATACGCGTCTCCTGCATGCCCTACGCCCCCTGCTCAGTGAAGAACGGCAGAAAAAGCTCGATGAAGCCACAAAACTCCTGCAATTGATACGGCTGCTGCCGCTCCTGAAAGGCAGCGGAATTTTCTGAGGTGTGAACAATGGCCGACAGTTACAATTATGATATGCAGCGTTTGCAGCAGGATGCGATACGGCGCGCCCGGGAAATGCAGGCTCGCGCGCAAAGCTACGTCGCGCCGTCTCCTCCGGCGGCAGCCCCTCCCGTAAACCCGGTCCACAGCCAACCACGGGAGCAGTCCAGACCGGAACAGGCGAGGCATATCCCGCCGACCGAGCCAAGACATACGCCTCAGCACGAACCGCCCCCGGACTCTAAAAATATCCTGAGTCCGCTGGGGGATATTTGGGAAGGATTGACAAAGGACAGTGAGCGGACGCTGATTCTGGTTCTTATTCTCCTGCTGATGGAAGAGAAATCGAACCCGGAGGTGATTTTCGCGCTCATGTATCTAATCCTTTAATCAGGCTGTGCCAAACTGCTGAAAACAGGCGGCAAACCCGCAAGTAACGGAACCTGCTTATATAAATAAGTGCGTGATTGAATCCTTCCATGCATATTGCCGGCTCTGACGCCTGTTTTATGATTCCTTTTCCGCAATGATTGCGTAGAGATACTGTTTATTGGCAGAGGGATTCGTTTTCATTACGTAATCCATATATTTCGTCGGCGTTGGCGCGGAAATGGTACTGGAGGTTTGCGTTCTCCACGCGTCGCTCGGCGATACATAACCAACCCGCAGAACCGTACTGTCGCCCTGCTGTTTGGCGCTTACCGTATACGGCTCAAAGGTGCTGTCTGAGGAATAGAGCGCCACATGGAACTCATTGGCATCCGAATTGTATTCATAAAAGGTTTCCTGCTCCGGATTTTTCGGCTGGAGCTGGCAGTCCGGCCCGAAA